>NZ_JAXIVS010000022.1 GCF_034259325.1 Hyalangium ruber
AGCGAAGAATTTGGCTCCCAGGCCAACGCGCTGGCCTAGCCGAGCCGGGCACTGATGCGCTCCTCGACCTGCTCCCAGGAAACCGTCTTCACGCTCCCGTTGAGCACTTCACGAGCCCGGCGCTCCAGTTCCGCAGACCACTCGACCTGGGCCTCCGGGTCCTCGTCCTCAACCTCCAAGCTGAGCAGAAGCTTGTGGGCAACCTCGGCGCGCTCCTCTGGGGGAAGCCGCAGCACATCCGAGAGGAGGTCTTCCTTGGTCGCCATCGGGCAGAGTTTAAGCCCCGCCCCATCCACCGGCAACGAACGCCCGGCCCGGAGGGCTGCCAGAATCGAGCCCTCTCCGCTTGCCGCGGGTTTGCGGCTGAAGGGCGTCGGGGAAAAACAAAAGCCCTGGAGTTTCTGCGGAAGTCCGCGAAACCCCAGGGCTTTCGAATGGTCGGGGAGACAGGATTTGAACCTGCGACCCCTTGGTCCCGAACCAAGTGCTCTACCAGGCTGAGCCACTCCCCGTTACCTGTCCTCTGCCGGGGTGCTTCCTCGGGCCGACAGAGTGCGGCGGATGTACCCGACCCGCCCGGCTGAGTCAACGTCTCAAGCACCCCTTTTCGTTCCTCCTACCTCCCAAACGCCAGCAGGCCTCCGCTCCACCCGGGGGCTCGCCGCCCCGGTCGCCTTTCCTACCCCTCCGGCCTCAGCGAACGGATCGCCTGCGCGTAGTCCTTCGAGCCAAACACGTACGAGCCCGCCACCAGCACCGTCGCCCCCGCCTCCACCACCCGCCGCGCCGTCTCCGCGTTGATGCCCCCGTCCACCTCGATGTCCGTGTTCAACCCCCGAGCGTCCATCATCGCCCTCAGCCGCCGCACCTTGTCCACCGTCGACTCGATGAAGCTCTGCCCCCCAAACCCCGGGTTCACACTCATCAACAGCACCATCTCCACCTCCCCCAACACGTCCTCCACCGCGGACACTGGCGTCGAGGGGTTCAGCACCACCGCCGGCCGCGCGCCCGCCTGGCGGATCTGCTGCAACGTCCGGTGCAGGTGAGGGCTCGCCTCCACGTGAACCGTCAGGATGTCCGCTCCCGCCTTCGCGAACGCCTCCACGTACCGCTCCGGCTCCACGATCATCAGATGCACGTCCAGCGGCCGGGTCGCCGACCGCTTGATGGCCTCCACCACCACCGGCCCGATCGTGATGTTCGGCACGAACCGGCCATCCATGACATCCACGTGAACCCAGTCCGCCCCCGCCGCCTCCACGGCGCGCACTTCCTCCGCCAGACGGCCGAAATCACAGGACAACAGCGACGGAGAGACGCGAACGGGACGGTTCATGGCGGGTCCGCTTCTTAACCGCTCCGGGTTTCCAACGGTACCGGACATTCCCTGCATGCACGCCGGTGGACACCCCGCTATCCAGTATGGTGGGCGGCCAGGCAGGCCGGACCCTCACGCGTCGTGCTACAACATGCGTGCCGACCCAACCCACGCCGTCACCCGGAGTCGCTCACCGGTGCTTTTCTCGTCCGACGAAAACGCTCTGACCCGCCGTCTTCAAAAGCTCACGTCCATTCTCGACGTGACCAAGGCGATGAGCGCCGAGCGCGATCTCGACCTGCTCCTGCCTCTCATCATCTATGAGGCCTCCAAGGTCGTCGAGGCTGACCGCTGCTCGCTCTTCATCCTCGACCGCGAGCGCAATGAGCTGTGGAGCAAGGTCGCTCAGGGCTCCAAGAACGAGATCCGCCTGCCCGTCGGCAGCGGCATCGCCGGCCAGGTCGCCGCCACCGGCGCCGTCATCAACATCCCGGATGCCTACTCCGACGAGCGTTTCAACCGCTCCTTCGACATCTCCAGCGGCTACCGCACGCAGACCATCCTCTGCGTCCCCATGCGCGATGCCAATGGTGAAGTCACCGGCGTCATCCAGGCCCTCAACAAGCGCGGCGGCCGCAGCTTCGACGCCGAGGACGAGGAGCTGCTGCTCGCTCTGGGCGCCCAGGCCGCTGGCGCCATCGAGAACGCCCTGCTCCACGAGGAGATCAACCGTCTCTTCGAGGGCTTCGTCTCCGCCTCCGTCGTCGCCATCGAAGCGCGCGACCCGTCCACCGCCGGTCACTCCGGCCGCGTGGCCGACCTCACCGTGTCGCTCGCTCAGACCCTCGAGCACCTGGAGAACGGCTCCTACGCCAACACCCGCTTCTCCGCCGTGGAGTTGCAGGAGCTGCGCTACGCCTCGCTGCTCCATGACTTCGGCAAGGTCGGCGTGCGCGAGGCCGTGCTCGTCAAGGCCGAGAAGCTCTACCCCCATGAGCTGGAGATGCTGCGCGCCCGCTTCCAGATCGCGCGCAAGGATCTGCAGCTCCAGAGCTACCGCCGCCGCCTCGCCGCCGTGAAGGTACGCGGCGACAAGGCCCTCGCCGAGATCGACGGCGAGGAGGATGAGCGGCTCGCCGAGGACCTCAAGCGCCTGGATGAAGTGTTCGACTTCCTCCTCACCTGCAACCGCCCCACCGTGCTCGCCCAGGGCGGCTTCGAGCGCCTCACCGAGCTGCGCAAGCTCACCTATACCGACTCGCGCGAGCAGTCCCAGCCACTGCTGCTCGACGGAGAGATCCGCTCGCTGTCCATCCCCCGTGGCACCCTCTCCACCGAGGAGCGCAAGGAGATCGAGAGCCACGTCGAGCACACCTACCGCTTCCTCTCGCAGATCCCCTGGACGCGCGCCCTGCGCCGCGTGCCGGAGATCGCCTACGCCCACCACGAGAAGCTCGATGGCACCGGCTACCCCCGCGCCATCCCCGAGAAGACCATCCCCGTGCAGTCGAAGATGATGGCCATCTCGGACATCTACGACGCGCTCACCGCCTCCGATCGGCCCTACAAGAAGGCCGTACCCCACACGCTCGCCCTCGACATCCTCAACAAGGAGGCCAAGGGCGGACAGCTCGACCGCGAGCTGCTCACCGTGTTCATCGAGGCGGAGATCCCCCGGAAGGCCCTGGGCTCCGTGAAGTAAGGCGTTCCGGCTTCGCCGCATCCTCATCCTCGGCGTGCTGCGCCCGAACGGCGCCGACGGCGGGTTCCAGCACCTGAAGCACCTGCTGGCCCCGAGGCTCGACGCGGAAGGGGGTACCCTCGTGCTCAGCGCCCACCAGACCCAGGCCACCGAGCTCGGCGGCGGCCTGCTCCACCCGCCCGTCAACGGCCACTCCTTCGTCGCGAAGTACACGATGAGCGGCGCCTTCCGCTGGGCCCGGGTGGTGGCCATGACCAGCTACTCCCCGCATGTGGCGCTGCTGCCGGATGGCGGGACCGTGGGCGTGCTGCCCGTCTTCGATCGCGTCTTCTTCGATCAGAGAACCTGGAGCAGCACCGGCCGGTTCGACACGCTCTTCTTCAACGCCGGGCCCTAGCCCGCAAAGCAGAAGCCCCTCCCACCGGGTGGTGTGGAGGGGCTTCTTTACTTCCGCGCTACGAAGCTCCGCCCTGGATGGTGTGCAGCCGCAGGCTGTTGATCTTGCCCGGCTGCCCCACCGGCGCGCCGTAGACGATGACGATGCGATCGCCCGCCCGGGCCAGCCCACGCGCCAGGAGCTCCTCCTCCACGCGGCGCACCATCGCCTCCGTGTCCTGGATGGGCTCCAGCACCCGCGGCACCACGCCCCACAGGAGCGCCAGCCGGCGGCGCACTTCCTGGTTCGGGCTGAACGCGACAATCGGAACCGGCGGCCGGTAGTGCGCCAGCAGCCGCGCCGTCACGCCCGACAGCGTGAACGCCGCGATGAGCGAGGCTCCGCTCGCCGCCGCCGCCTGGCACGCCACCCGGGCAATCACGTCCGGGAAGTGCGCCGGCAGCCCCAGCGGCGCGTCGATGATCCGCCCCAGGTTCTGCACCCGCCCCGCCGACTCGGCCGCCAGCACGATGCGGTCCATCATCTGCACCGACTCGATCGGGTACTTGCCGCTGGCCGTCTCGCCCGACAGCATCACCGCGTCCGCCCCATCGAACACCGCGTTGGCCACGTCGCTGGCCTCCGCGCGCGTGGGCCGCGGGTTGTCGATCATCGAGTTGAGCATCTGCGTCGCCACGATGACCGGCAGGCCGCGCGCGTTGGCCCGGCGGACGATGTCCTTCTGCACCGCCGGCACCTCCTCGGGCGGAATCTCCACGCCCAGGTCACCGCGCGCCACCATCACCCCGTCCGTCTTGTCCAGGATGGCGTCCAGCCGCGCGATGGCCTCCGGCTTCTCCAGCTTGGCGATGATGGGCACCTGCCGGCCCACCTCCGCCATCGCCTGCCGCGCCATCTCGATGTCCGCCGGCTGCCGCACGAACGACAGCGCCAGGAAGTCCACGCCCGCCTTGATGCCGAAGACCAGGTCCTCGCGGTCCTTCGGCGTCAGCGCGTCGGCCCGCACCGCCACGCCCGGCAGGTTGATGCCCTTGTTGTTCTTCAGTACGCCGCCCACCACCACCTGCGTGCGCAACAGCTGCTTCTTGTCCGTCTCGATGACCTTGAGCTCGAGCAGACCGTCATCCAGGAGGATGCGGTCGCCCGGGTTCACGTCCGCCGCCAGGTGCGGGTACGTGGTGGAGACGATGTCGTCGTTGCCCTTCACGCTCTCATCGGTGGTGATGGAGAACGTGGCGCCCTCCTTCAGCTCCGTGCTTCCGGTGATGAAGCGGCCGGTGCGGATCTTCGGGCCCTGCAGGTCCCCGAGGATGCCCACCGCCTTGCGCACCTTCATCGAGGCCGCGCGCAGCTTGGCGATGTTCTCCGCGTGCTGCTCGTGGCTGCCGTGGGAGAAGTTCAACCGGGCCACATCCATGCCCGCGTCCAGCAGCGCCTCCAGCATCTCCTGGCTCTGGCTGGCAGGGCCCAGGGTGCAGACAATCTTTGCTCGTCGCATAGGGGCAGGGAGGATGGGGGGCCCCTCGCGCGCGGTCAAGCACGCAACGCAGGCCCTTCGCTCGGTAAAACGGTAAAAGGGCTGCCAGGCCGCAGAGGCTTCAACCTCTCAACAACACGCCCAGGTTCTCCCGCTCCCAGCGCAGTGCGGCAGCGTAGTGCGGGAAGGCCTTCTCTCGGTCCCGGAACGCTCGCGGGTGGTGAACCCGCCGCCCGCCCCGCCCCGTGCTGGGGAAGAGCTGGTGCAGCATCTCGTGGAAGACGATGAACTCCACGAAGAAGGCAGGCACCTCGGGCCGGTCCAGCGCCGGGTGGATGCGAATCTCGCGCGTCTGGTGGTCGTAGACGCCCAGGCGGATGGACTTGCGCCGACGCCGCGGCGGCATGCGCCCCCAGCCAATGCGCGCCTGGATGCCGTCCTGGAAGTAGGTGCGGTTGACCGCCTCGAAGAGGGCCTGCAAATCGAAGCAACGCCCCTGCGGGTTGAGATCCGCGTCCGTCTCCCGACGGAACTGGCGGATGCGCGGCTGCTGGCCCCGGATGTAGTCGTCCAGGAGGCCGCCCGCTCCCCTGTGGCCCCGGCCGGCGTAGTCCGCCACCGCGCGCACTACTGGCTCGGGCGCGTCCAGGAACATGTGGTGCAGCCGCAGCTGCAGCACGTTGGCGCCCCGGCGAAAGGACACCATCGTCGAGCGGTTGTCCGTCACCGCCAAACGCACCGGCATGCCCAGGTCCGCCGACAGTCGCCACGCCAGCGACTCGGCCCGGGAGAACAGCTCGTCGCGCGTATCGCTGACGACGCGCGGCGCTTCCTCCACCAACCGGTTGCGCACCGGTGGCTGCATCGGCACGGGCACCGGTACAGCCCCAGGCACGGGCTGCACCTGCGGCGCCGGGCTGCCGGACAGGGTGAAGAGGGACATCTGGCGGGGGTACTCAGGCATCACTCGCCCAGCATCGTACCCGGCACCCCCACGGACTCAAGGCCGGTCGACATCGCCCGCCTCCTCTCCGTCGTGCCGTCAACCGCGGCCATGGTTCCGCGCCTCCTCCGCCAGCTGCGCTCCCAGCGCCTCCACCACCTCGCGCGTCGTACCAAAAGCCACTAGCACTTGCTCCATGGACTCGGCCTCCTCCACCGCGAGGCATGCGCTGCCCTCCTCGCGCGCCGCCTGGAGGTCCCCATAGCGGCCGACCGCCAGGCTCCAGCTCCCATCCGCCCACCGCTCGAAAGGGTAGAGCCGGCAGGCTATCGGGCGCACGTCCGCGGGGAGCATGCAGCCACGCTCGCGCTCATAGAAGACGCAGGCCCCTTCCTTCGCCAGCAGCGTCAACTGCACCGGCCCGCGGCGGAAGTAGCCCCGGTAGAGCGGCCAGCGGGCCTCGAAGTCCGCTGCCTCCTCCTCGGAGACGCCCACCTCCCGGATGAAGCGGCGCGGGGCGAGCCACGTATGCGCGGCGATGCGCTCCACGTCCGAGCGCGTCACCATCGCCAGCGACTCGGTGCCTCGCGGCTCGCAGCAGGACTTGCCCAACAGCTTCGGGCAGCGCGCACAGGCCGGGCTCTGCGGCGGCTTCATCCGAGCTGCGGCTCCGCGTGGCGCGTCTTCAGCAGGCGCTCGAGCCGCTCGGGCTCCAGGCGCACCATGAACGTCTTCTCGCGGCTGTAGAGCACCTGGCCGGGCGAGGCTCCCTTCACCTTGCGGACGAACTTCACCGGCACGTAGCTCACCTCGCCCCGCGGCTCTCCCTTGGCTCCCGAGTGGTGGAGCGCCAGGTGCGCGGCATCCAGCAACACCTCCTGCGCCACCTCCATGCCCTTGCCCAGCGGCACCACCACGTGGCTGCCCGGCTGCCCCCTCGCGTGCAGCCACAGGTGGTAGGGCCGCGCCACCTTGAAGGTCAGCGCGTCATTGTCCTCCGAGCCCCGCCCCACCCAGATGCGCTGGCCCCCGTGCCCCACGTACTCCTTATAAGGACGGCCCTCCTGCGGCCCCTCCTCTCCCGCCGGGATGTGGAGCACCTCCGCCTGGGCCAGCAGCGCCGCCTCGTCCATTCGCTCCAACTGCTCCAGCGCTGACTGCGCGTGCGCCACCTCGCGGGCCAGCTCCGCCTCGCGCCGGCGCGCCTGCTCCACGCCTCGCGTCAGCCGCTTGTACTGGTGGAAGCGCCAGTCCACCTCCTCCTTCGGCGAGCGCTTCGGGTCCAGCGTCACCTTCACGTCCTCCACGCCCGCCTCCGTATAGGCGGTGAGCGTCACCTCCGTGGCGCCCCGGCGCAGGCGGTGCATGTTCTGCGTGAGCAGCTCGCCCAGCCGGCGGTGCTCCTCCGCCTCCGGTCCTCGCGCCGCTTCGGCCCGCACCTTCTCCAGTGTCCGCCCCGAGCGCTTGAGCCGCGCCCGATAGGGCTGCGCCAGGCGCCGACGAATCGTCTCCGCGCGGCTCTTGCGGTCCCGCTCTCCCAGCAGCCGCTCGGCGGCCTCCGCATAGGGGGCGAAGTCTCCCGGCACGGGTGCCAGGCGCGAGGAGGACTGGCGCGCCTTCTCCAGCGCCTCGGGCGCGAGGGGCTCCGGTGGCGTCCACTGCGCTCCCGGGTACAGCCCCCGACGCTGGCCCAGTCCCTCGCCCGAGAGCATCAGCACCCGCCCGCTCTCGCTCAGCAGCACCAGCCCGCCCGGTGACGACAGCTCCAGCACCAGCCGCCGCGTGCCCTCCTCCTCTTGATGGAAGTCGAGCTCCACCACGCGCTCGGCCTCGCGCCAGCGCGCGCCGCGCAGCTTGAAGCCCGTGAGCTCCTGGCGCAGCCACCGCTGAAAGGGCGCGGGCTCTCCCGGCGTGGGGAAGCGATCAGCGGCCACCGAGAGCCGCGAGAGCTCTCCTTCCGCGCACAGGCACAGGAAGAAGGAGCGTCCGGGAATGCGCATCTCCACGTACGCCAGGCGCGGCAGCGGGCACCACGCCTTCTGCACCACCGCGCCCTTGAGGCGCTCCCCCACCTCCACCACCACCTGCTCCAGCTCCGTGGGCCGCAGCGACATGAGGCCCCTCCCCTCTGGAAAAATGAAAACGGCTCGGCGGAGTCCGCCGAGCCGTTCACGGGAGTCTAATGGAGTCTAACGCCCGTGGAGACCGCTTCAGGCCGTGGGGGCCGGGGTCGCAGCCGCCTTCTTGCGGGAGGCAGTCTTGCGCGTGGCCTTCTTGGCAGCCCCGCCCTTCTTCGCCGCCGTCTTCTTCTTCGGGGCGGCGGACTTCTTCGTGGTCTTCGCGGTCTTCGCGGTCTTCTTCTTGGCGGCCATGCAAAACCCTCCGTTGAGTTGGTTGCCCACACCCAAGGGGGGTGGGGCCCTGCACTCGCACTTCGTGATCGAGTGCTTGGAACTAATGGTAGAGGCGACTTGCGTGTGTGTCAACGCATGGTGACGTATTGCAGTGCGTGGCGAGGGCCGATTTTTCGGCCTCCGCGCATTCAGCGGCCCCAAAGTCGGGCCAGCGGCGAGCAGCCGAGCCCTCGCCGAGGCCGAAAAATCGGCTCCGGACGCGCTTCGCCGCGCGGGCCGAGAATTCGGCTCCGGACTAGGGTGCGCGCCCGACCATGAGTGCCGACGAGAAGACGTTTCCCGAGGACTTCACCTTTGGAGTGGCCACCTCCGCGTACCAGGTGGAGGGCGGAATCGAGAACGACTGGGCCGAGTGGGAGCGCGCCGGGAAGCTGAAGGAGCCGCACGTGCGCTGCGGCCGCGCGGTGGACCACTGGAACCGTTACGAAGAGGACTATGGGCTCGCGCTGGAGGCGGGGGCGCGCGCCTTCCGCATCTCGCTGGAGTGGGCGCGCATCGAGCCGGAGCGGGGCCGCTTCGATGGCGCGGCGCTCGAGGCCTACCGCGAGCGGCTCTTGCGGATGAAGGCCCGCGGCCTGCGCCCCGTGGTGACGCTGCACCACTTCACCCACCCCACGTGGTTCCACCGGGAGACGCCGTGGCACCTGCCGTCCAGCGTGGAAGCCTTTCGCGCTTATTCCCGCGTGTGCGCGCCGCTGCTGAAGGACCTGGACGCGCTGCTCATCACCCTCAACGAGCCCATGGTGGTGCTGCTGGGCGGCTATCTGCAGGGCCTGCTGCCGCCGGGCATCGCCGACGGGCCGAAGACGATGGCGGCCCTGGAGAACATGGTGCGGGCGCACGTGGCCGCGCGCGAGGAGCTGCAGGCGGTGCTCGGGAAGGTGGAGCTGGGAATTTCCCAGAACATGCTCTGCTTCGCGCCGGACCGGTGGTGGCACCCGCTGGACCGCGCCCTGGTCCGGCTGGGCGGCCACGCCTACAACCACGCCTTCCATGAGGCGCTCGTCACCGGAAAGCTCCGGGTGACGATGCCGGGCGTGGCCTCCACCCGGGTGGACATTCCCCAGGCGAAGGGCTCGTGCGAGTTCATCGGCGTCAACTACTACTCCCGCGCCCACCTGCGCTTCATCCCCCGCCCCCCGTTCATCGAGTTCAAGTTCCGCGACAAGCTCGGCCGCGGCCTCACCGACATCGGCTGGGAGGACTACCCCGAGGGCTTCGGAGACATCCTCCGCGAGGTGAAGCGCTACGGGCTGCCCGTGTGGGTGACGGAGAACGGCATCGACGACCGCGACGGCGCGCGCCGGCCCCACTACATCCACCGGCACCTGGAGCAGGTACTCGCCGCCCGGGCGCAGGGCGTGGACGTGCGCGGCTACCTCTATTGGAGCCTGCTGGACAACTTCGAGTGGCTGGAGGGCTGGGGGCCCCGCTTCGGGCTCTACCACGTCGACTTCGAGACGCTGGAGCGCCGCCCCACCCCCGCCTGCGCGTACTTCCGCGAGGTGGCGCAGGGCCGAAAGCTGGTTCAGCCCAGCGCGGCCCGGTAGTCCACGTCCTGCTCCTCCTCGGGAGCCGACAGGTCCACGAGGGCGGAGGCGAAGAAGCGCCGCACGGCCTCCTCCACCGCCTCGGGCGTATCCAGCGCGTTGACCTCCGCGCGGAAGGTAGCGGCACCGCGCAGGCCGTGCGCGTACCAGGCCATGTGCTTGCGGAACGAGCGCACCGCGCCCAGCACGTCGCCCACGAAGTCCACGTGCGCGCGGAAGTGCTCCAGTACCCCCGCGCAGCGCTCCTCGGGCGTGGGCGGCTCGCCTCCGGCCAGCTCGCGGAAGATCCACGGGTTGCCCAGCGCCGCCCGGCCAATCATCACGAAGTCACAGCCGGTGGACTCCTGCATCCGCCGGGCGTCCGCGGGCGTCTTCACGTCCCCATTGCCGATGATGACCCGGTCCGGGAAGTGGCGCTTGAGGTCGGCGATGACGTTCCAGTCCGCGTGCCCCGAGTAACCCTGGTCCCGCGTGCGCGGGTGGATGGCCAGCGCCGCGCAGCCCGCCTCGAACAACGTGCCCGCGAGCTGCAGGTAGTTCAGGTTCTGACGGTCCCAGCCCGAGCGAATCTTGCAGGTAACAGGCAGCCCCGTGGCGATGACGATTTGCCGGACGATGTCCGCGGCGCGCAGCGGCTCGCACAGCAGGGCGCTGCCGGCCCCGTTCTTCGTCACCTTCTTCACCGGGCAGCCCATGTTGATGTCGATGATCTGCGCGCCGTACTCCTTGCCCATCACCGCCGCGCGCGCCATGGCCTCCGGCTCGCCTCCAAAAATCTGCAGCGAGTAGGGGCGCTCCACCTTGGAGTCGAAGCGCAGGTACTTCAGCGTGCGCTGGTTGGCGCGCATCAACCCCTGCGAGCTCACCAGCTCCGTGGGGCACAGCGCCGCGCCCATCCGAAAGGCGATGACCCGGAAGGGGCGCTCGCTCACCCCCGCCATGGGCGCGAGAATGTAGGGGTTGGGGAGGCTATAGGGGCCGATCTGCAACATGGGGGGCAGGGAAACTAGCGGATTGCCAAACGGTGTGCAGGTGCCTAGCAACAGCCTGCACGGTCACACCCTAACGGTTAAGGTGGTAGCCCATGTTCCGCTTTCGCCTCGGGACGATTCCCGTCGAGGTCCAGGCCAGCCATCTGCTCACCTCGGCGGTGCTCGCCTTCTCTTTCATGCCCGAGACCCGGCCCGGCATCACCGGCTCGGCCGCCTTCTATGTGCTGTCGTGGGTGCTCATCGTCTTCGTGTCCGTGCTCATCCATGAGCTGGGCCATGCCCTGGTCAGTCGGGTGTACGGCTACCAGCCGAGCATCACCCTGGCCTGGATGGGCGGGCATACCCACCCCAATGCCCCCGGCCCCATCCCCTGGCACCGGGACGTGCTGCTGACCCTGGCCGGCCCCCTCTTCGGGCTGATGCTGGGGGTGGCGTGCTGGGCGAGCCTCCGCTTCCTCCAGCCCGAGTCGGAGGCGCTCCAGTACTTCTTGATGGTGGGCGCCATCGCCAACTTCTTCTGGGCCGGCTTCAACATGCTGCCCGTGCTGCCGCTGGATGGAGGGCGCATCTCCAGCGTGCTGGCGGTGAAGTTCTTCGGACACCGCGGCTTCGTGGTGTCCCAGGCCGTGGCGCTGCTCACCTGCGTGGCCCTGGTGGCCTGGGGGCTCCAGCAGCGCGCGCCCATGCTCACCCTGTTCTTCGCCATGTTCGGATTCCAGGCGGCGCGCACCCTCACCGAGGCGCTGCGCGGCGGTGGCAAGCAGGTGGGCCTGGAGCAGGCGCCCCTGGTGAATGCGCTCGAGCAGGCCGAGCTGGCGCTCTCCCAGGGAGAGACCCGGGAGGCGCGGGTCCGGGCCGCCTCCGTGCTCGACGCGGGCGAGGCGCTCACCCCGGAGCTGGCCAGCCGCGCCCACTATCTTCTGGGGTGGGTGGCCCTCAAGGAGGGCCAGGGCCGGCCGGCGCTGGACCACTTCTCCCAGGTGCAGGGCCAGTCCGTGGAGGCCCACGCCCTGGGCGCGGCCTTCTCGCTGATCGGCGACGAGCCGCGCGCCCTGCCCCTGTGGGAGAAGGCCTGGCGCGACAGCGGGGATCGCACGGTGATGCACGAGTACGCTGGCTGCCTCATCCGCTCGGGCAGGACGCCCCAGGCGCTCAAGCTCCCGGGGGTGGACCCGGCGGCGGCCTTCTCCTGCGCCGAGCGCGTGCTCTTCATCCGGGGCGCGTACTCGGAGGCGGCGGCCATGGGAGAAGAGGCGCTCGCCCACGCGCCCAACCCCACCATCGCCTATGACGCGGCGTGTGCATTCGCTCGCGCACACAACACCTCTGACGCGGTGCGCATGCTGCACCGCGCCAGCGAGCTGGGCTTCCGCGACGCGGCCTATGCCGCCTCGGACGAGGATCTGGCGCCGCTGCACGGGCACCCGGGGTTCGAGGCCTGGCTGGCCGCACTGCGGCAATCTGCATCCTCCTGACAGAGCCATGACAAAGGGGGGTGTTGATGCGGGGTGAGGCTGAGCACTTTCCCGCCCGCTCAACACCCTGCCGAGGCTCCGCTTGCAAACCGACTCCCCCCTCCAGGTTTCCGACGAGAAGATCAACTGGGTCAGCTCCATCCCCTTCATCGCGATGCACCTGATGTGCCTCTTCGTGTTCTACGTGGGGGCCAAGCCGGTGGACGTGCTGGTGTGCCTGGCGCTGTACGTGGTGCGCATGTGGGGCATCACCGCGGGCTACCACCGCTACTTCAGCCACCGGGCCTATAAGACGAACCGCGTCTTCCAGTTCATCCTGGCCTTCGTGGGCACCACCGCCACGCAGAAGGGCGTGCTGTGGTGGGCGGCCAACCACCGGCACCACCACCGCGAGTCGGACTCCGAGAAGGACATCCACTCGCCCATCCAGAAGGGCTTCTGGTGGAGCCACATGGGGTGGATCATGTGCCCCAAGTACGAGGCCACCCGCTTCGAGTCCATCAAGGACTTCGCGCGCTTCCCGGAGCTGCGCTTCCTCAACCGCTTCCACCTGCTGCCGCCCATCGCCCTGGCCGTGGCGCTGTACTTCATCGGCGGCTTCTCGATGCTGGTGTGGGGCTTCTTCGTGAGCACCACCGTGCTGTGGCACGGCACCTTCACCATCAACTCGCTGAGCCACATCTTCGGCAAGCGCCGCTACAAGACGACCGACACCAGCAAGAACAACTGGCTGCTGGCGCTCATCACCCTGGGCGAGGGGTGGCACAACAACCACCACTACCACCAGAACACCGCCAACCAGGGCTGGTTCTGGTGGGAGGTGGACTTCAGCTACTACTCGCTCAAGGCGCTCTCGTGGATGCGCATTGTCAGTGACTTGCGCACCCCGTCCGATTCGGTGAAGTACTCCTTCAAGAAGTACTCGGCCGAGGACCGCGCGGCGCTCAACGCCCCCACGGCCTTCTGGGGTGCGATGGCGGCGCAGAAGAAGGCGGCGGAGGGCAAGGTGCGCGAGGCCCTGGCCGCCGCGGCCGACCACCTGCCCACCTCGGCGCCGGCTCCCCAGCCGATGCTCAAGCGGCAGTAGGGCAGGCAGGGCGGCCCGCACGTCACTCCCCCGGTCGCCCAGGCGCCGGGGTAGAGTGCGCGGGCCTGTGTCACCTTCTTTCGTGAAACCTGAAGCCGGCCTCCCGCGTACAGGACAGGCCTCGGCGCGCAGCGGCGCCGAGGAGTCCGACGAGGAGTTGATGGCCAGGTTCTGCCAGGGAGAGGCGGGAGCGTTCGACGCGCTGTTCCAGCGCTATTCGCGCCCGGTCCACGGCTACCTGACGCGGCTCACGGGAAGCCCCTCGGCGGCCGAGGACCTGGTGCAGCTCACCTTCCTGTCCCTGGTGCGCGCCCGTGGGCGCTTCCAGCCGGGCGCCCGGGTGAAGCCGTGGCTGTACGCCATCGCCACCAACGCCGCCCGCGACAACCAGCGCCGCAACAAGCGCCCGGAGGAGCTCACCGAGGAGGGAGAGCTGCCCGCCACCGTCGCCGCCGACTCGCCCGGCCCCCGGGACACGGGCCTGGAGCGCACGGTGCAGCGCGCCCTGGAGATGCTGCCCGAGGGCCAGCGCGTCCCCATCGTCCTCCACCGCTTCGAGGGCATGAGCTTCGCGGAGATCGCCGAGTCCATGGGCCTGACGGAGTCAGCGGTGAAGGTGCGCGCCCACCGGGGCTATGCGCGGCTGCGCGAGCTGCTCGCGGGCCTGCGAGAGGAAACGAGCTCATGAGCCCCGAGTGCGAACGCGTGATGGATGCCCTGGGAGGCCCGCTGCCGCCCGAGCTGGCCGCGCATGCCGCCTCGTGCCCGGACTGCCGCGCCCTCACCGCGGGCTTCGGCGCGCTCGAGGCCCTGCCGGTCGCCGCCCCGCCGGCGCCCGCGGTCTCGGCCCCGAAGCTCGAGGCGGCGCGCACCCAGGCCCTCCAGGAGTTGGCCGCCAAGCCCCTCCCCACGCCGTGGTGGCGCGAGCTGCTCGTGCTGCTGGCGGTGTATGCCGTGGTGATGGTGGGCGGCGTGTTCGGGCTGGGCCGCGTGGGGCTGGTGGCCAACATGGCCCCTCCGATGGTGGTGGCCGGCATCGCCTTGCTCCTGCTCGCGCTGGTGGGCGGCGGCGCGTTCATCGCCGTGTCTCCCTCGGGCCGGCGGACGCCCTGGCTGTTCATCGGCGCGGTCGCCGTGGCCGTGGCCATCGTCCAGATCGTCGGAGGCTCGGGTCAGCCAGGGCTGCGCGGCTTCCTCGCGGGTGTGATTGGGTGCATGAAGACGGAGGTGCTCTTGTCGGTGCCTCCCCTGCTCATCACCCTGGTGCTGCTGTGCCGCACCGCCTTCCAGCCCGTGCGCGCCGTGGCCGCCGGGCTGTCCGCGGCCGGAGTGAGCCTCTTCGTCCTGCACCTGCACTGCTCGGACGGCACCGCCTCGCACCTGGCGCTCGGCCATGTGCTGCCGTGGCTGGTGCTGGCCGGGGTGGCGCTGCTGCTTCGCGCGTGGCTGCCCACGCGCAGCTACGCCCCCTGAAAGGCCCGCGTGTAACCGGCGCGCGCGGAGCGGCGTACCACCGGGTATGCACGCCGTCCTCCTCGCCCTGCCCATGCTCCTCACCGCCGCCACGCCGCGCACCCCTGTCCTGGTGGAGCTGTTCACCTCCGAGGGCTGCTCGAGCTGTCCCTCCGCGGATGACTCCCTGGCGCGGCTGGCCCAGAAGCAGCCCGTGGAGGGCGCCGAGCTCATCGCGCTTGGGTTCCACGTGGACTACTGGGACTCCCTCGGGTGGAAGGACCCCTACGCCGCGCCCGAGTACGGCGCCCGCCAGCGCCGCTACGTGCTCGATGGGGACGAGAACCGCGTCTACACCCCGCAAATGGTGGTGGACGGCGAGCGCACCTTCGTCGGCAACGAGGAGGAGGCCCGCGCCCAGGCCGCCGCCGCCGCCAAGCGCCCCAAGGTTCCCCTGAACCTCACCGCGCGCGTGGAGGGCAGCGCGGTGGTGGTGCGCGTGCGAACGGAGACGGCCCCCGCCGAGGGCCTGGAGCTGTGGGCGGCGCTGGCCGAGGACGGGCTCTCCTCGGAGGTGAAGCGGGGGGAGAACGCCGGGCGGAAGCTGGTACACGCGGCGGTGGTGCGCACCCTGGCGAGCCTGCCCGCGCCCAAGGCGGCGGAGGGCAGCTTCGTCTCCGAGGCACGGCTGAAGCTCGCGCCGGGCTGGAAGCGGGAGAAGCTGCGCGCGGTGGTGGTGCTACAGGCGCCCGGCGGCGCGGTGCGCGGCGCGGCGGCGGTGGAGCTGGCGCAGCGCTGAAGGGGGCGGAGGCGCACCCGGGTCCTGCCCGGACACGCCCCGCCGTCCCTGAAAGCGGGTCAGACCTCCGAGAGCGCCTGCTGGGGGAAGGCGCGCGCGTCCACCTTCGGGTAGTACGCCTTCACCAGCCCGTCCGGGCCGACGATGACCCCCACCCGGCGCGCGTTGGGCGCCTTGGCGTCGTCACAAGCGCCGTAGGCCATCCCCACCGTGCGCTCGGTGTCGCACAGCAGGGGGAAGTTGAACCCGAACTTCTCGGCGAAGGCCTTGTTCTCCTCGGCCGTGTCGAAGCTGATGCCGAGGATCTCCGCGGACTTCTCCTGGTACTTCGGCTTGTGGTCGCGGAAGCCGCACCCCTCGGCCGTGCAGCCCGGGGTGTCCGCCTTCGGGTAGAACCAGAGAATCACGGTCTTGCCCCGGTACTCGGACAGCGTGTGCGTCCGACCGGTGTGGTCCTTCACCGTGAAGTTCGGGGCCATGTCTCCAGGCTTGAGCATGGGGCGCTTTCTAACTCAGGGACGGCCGATGCCGTAATAGGTGAAGCCTTCCTCCCGCATCTGTGTCGGGTCGAAGATATTGCGGCCATCGAAGATGACCGGGTTCTTCATCAGGCCCTTGAGCCGCTGGAAGTCCGGGCGCCGGAACTCGTTCCACTCCGTCACCAGGAAGAGCGCGTCGGCCCCTTCCGCCGCCGCGTACCCGGAGGGCGCGTACCGCACGCGGTTGCCGAAGTAGCGCTGCGCTGCCTGCGTGGCCACCGGGTCATGGCACTGCACCCGGGCGCCCTTGCCCAGCAGCCCCTCGATGAGCTCCACCGAGGGCGCCTCGCGCATGTCGTCCGTCTTCGGCTTGAAGGCCAGCCCCCACACCGCGAACGTCTTGTCCGACAGCTCCCCGAAGTGCCGCACCGCCTTCGCCAACAGGCAGCGCTTCTGCCGCTGGTTGGTGTGCTCCACGGCGCGCAGCAGGTCCAGCTCCACGCCGTTCTCCCGCCCCGTGGCCATCAGCGCCTTCACGTCCTTGGGGAAGCACGAGCCGCCGTAGCCCACGCCCGGGTGCAGGAACGGGTGGCCGATGCGCCGGTCCGAGCCCATGCCCTTGCGCACGAAGTCCACGTCCGCGCCCACCTTCTCGCAGAGCGCGGCGATGTCGTTCATGAAGGAGATGCGCGTGGCCAGCATCGCGTTGGCCGCGTACTTCGTCATCTCCGCCGAGCGCGCATCCATATAGAGGATGGGGTTCTCCGTGCGCACGAACGGCGCGTAGAGCTGCCCCATGATGCGCCGCGCCCGCTCGGAGCTGGTGCCAATCACCACCCGGTCCGGCTTGAGGAAGTCCTCCAGCGCCGCGCCCTCCTTGAGGAACTCGGGGTTGGAGACGACGTCGAACTCCACCTTCGTCACCTGGGCAATGACTTCCCGCACCTTGTCCGCCGTGCCCACCGGCACGGTGCTCTTGTCCACCACCACCGTGTACTGGCGCAGCGCCCGGCCGATGCCCTCGGCCGCGTCCAGCACGTAGCTCAGGTCCGCGTCCCCACTCTCGCCCTGCGGCGTGCCCACGGCGATGAACACCACCTGCGCCGACTCCACCGCGGCCGAGAGGCTCGTGGTGAAGTGCAGCCGCAGCGCCTTCATGTTGCGGTGCAGCAGCTCCTCCAGCCCCGGCTCATAGATGGGGCACACGCCGGCCTGGAGCGCGCGGACCTTGCCCTCGTCCACGTCCACGCAGGTGACGTCATTGCCAGACTCGGCGAGGCAGGTGCCTGCCACCAGGCCCACATACCCTGTACCCACGACTGCGATCTTCATGGCGTGCCAGTCCCTTTCACGTCGGTGTCGAAAGTGTTGCGCCGCCCTTGCTCAGGCGGTGACCCGCTCCTGAGTCATCGGCTGCGCCGGCCGGGTCTCCAGGCCCAGCTCGCGGCAGATGATGAGGAGCTCCTCCACGCGGTGGGCGCAGGTGTGGCGCGCCAGCACCGTGCGCAGGCCCCGCAGGGCGAACTCGCGGCGCATGGCCTCGTCCGCGAGCAGCTCCGCGAGCATGCGCTTCATCTCCTCGCCCGTGCGGGCGACGAGGAAGTCCATTCCTGGCCGGAAGAGGCCCTCCGCGTCCCACCAGGGCGCGCTCACCAGGGGGATGCCGCACGCCAGCGCCTCGAAGGGGCGGATGGTGGGGATGCCCGGCAGCGCCCGGACATAGGGCCTGCGTGGCACATGCACCGTCACCTTCGCTCGGGCGAAGGCCTCGGGCGCCTCGTGGTTGGGCAGCCAGCCCGTGTAGGAGATGCCCGCCTCCGCCAGCGCCTCGCGCGCCGACTCCGGGTAGCGCACGCCGTAAACCGTGGCCTTCAGCTTCAGCGCCTCCACCGGCTTCAGGAGGTATTCATGCAGCTCGGCGGTGCGCTCGTCGTCTCCCCAGTTGCCAATCCAGACGAGGTCCTCACTCCGCTCGGTGCCCGGCATGGGGCGGAAGACACGCGTGTCGGCCGCCTCGTGCCACGTCCAGGCGCGGCGCGCCCAGCCCTTGGAGACGTAGAGCTGGCGGATGACCTCTCCGAAGGCGAGCACGCCGTCGTAGGGGTTCAGGTCGTAGCTGGCCAGCTCGTGCGGCGCGGTGACGCTGCGGTGGTGGGTGTCATGGAACAGGAGCCGGAAGCGGCCGCCCTGTGCGCGCAACTGGCCCAGGCGCTGGACCAGCTCCGGCGTACACCACTCGTGGACGATGACCAGGTCGGCGCCCTCGACGGCGCCCTCCAGGTGGAGCGTGCGCGGGTCGTACCGGAGCGGGCGCACGCGCGGGTAGGTGAAGCGCACCGCGTCCAGCGCCTCCTTCGCCCGGGGCTCGGCCAGGAGGTTGCGCATGCTCCAGGCATCCCCGGGCTCGTAGACACGGACCTCATGCCCCCGCGCGCAGAGTTCCGTGACGACACCCCGCAGGAAGTGGGCGTTGCCGTGGTTCCAGTCCGACAGCAGCGAATGACAGAAGAGGACGACTCTCATGAGACGGGTCCCTCGAGCAGGGCCGCCGGTTTCCCGGAGGCGCGGGGAAAATGACGCCACGCGTGAGCCCTTCGCCCCCCCTGGGAAAAGGAGAGGCGACGGAGCCGGCGACAGCACCCGGCCCCGTTGCGCGCATCGCGACTCGCTTGGTCGTGGCCGAACCTAGGCAGGCGTGCATGGGGCCGGAAGCCCTCCCAGCCCATGTCCGGCCGGCGTACAGGGCGATCAGCCGCCAGTGAGCAAGTGCTTGAGACTCCAGGGCTTTCAGGGACTCGACACCCCACCTGCCCTGGCCCCGCGGGGCGATTGACGGGCTCCAAGGTCGTCCGTCACGCTCACAACGTGTCAGGTCGGTGGCCAGGGCTCGCGGAGGCGCCGCAGCCCCCATGACGCAAGATTTGCGGCCTCAGATGGGCGAGCGCAAAGTTTGCGTGTACTCAAGAGGATTCTTCCCCTCTGTTCATTGGGGAACACTGCTTGCAGTATTGAGGGGCCTTACCCGAGGGCCCCACCGTGCGAGAGCCAAGCATTGCGATTTTGTCGGACCGAAAGCCGTTTCGAGAAGGCATCGTCCGTTTCCTGCAGTCCCAAGGGCTTCAGCACATCACCGAGTACGACTCGGGGGCGGAGCTGGTGCGAGACCTGCGCAGCGTGGTGACGCGGCTGGTGCTCATCGACATGGAGCATCGCTCGGAGGCGCCCTTCTCCCTGCTGCTGGAGGTGCGCCGCCACGCGCCTGGCTGCACGGCCATGATTCTGGGAGCGACGCTGCCGAGCGCGGCGGCCAACAGCGACGGTGACGCCGCCACTCCGGAGCGCGGGGTGCTCGGAGTCGATCCGCAGATGCTCATGGCGGTGGCGCAGCTGGCCCAGGCGAACGCCGAGCCTGGCACGCTTCAGGCCCAGGAGCCCCAGCGCCAGCGCTGGTCCACCCTGACGCCCCGGCAACGCGAGGTGCTGGGCTACCTCTCCACCGGCTCGGACAACCTGAAGATCGCCGCCCACCTGGGCATCTCCGAGCGGGCCGTGAAGGCGCACGTCTCCGCCCTGCTCTCGCTCTTCAGCGCGGAGAACCGCACGGAGCTGGCGGTCCTCGCCTGCCGGGCCGGGATGCGGCCTCCCCACCGCAGCCAGCCGACTCCGCCTCCCTTGCCCCAGCCCCGCCTCGCCTGAGAGCGCCTCCGGAGCGCGCCCGCCCCACGGGACCGTGTCGCAGGTGGGACGACATGCCCTGGAGAGCGATCTCCTCGGAGCGCGTTTCGGTTGAAGATGTCGAAGTCACGGCAATGTGACACATCCAATGCACGGGAGCGTCTCGCCGACGCCTCCGTGCTGGGGGGGTGGAAGACCATGGGAACGATCACCACGGGAGGTGCGATGCACCTCCTCGAGGAAGCGACGACCGTTGTGGACACCGCGGAGCGCGTCGCCTCCGAGTTGCGCTACCCGCTCACGGCCCTGCGGCTGTCGGCCGAGGGGTTGTTGAGGCAGCTCCAGGACACGCAAGGCGACCCGACAGAGATCGACGCGGCGCAATCCCTCATCCACTCGGTGGAGCGGATGAGCCGCATGGTCCAGACCTTCCTGGAAGTCCAAGCGTCCGAGCTCACCTGAGCGAGAGCCCCACACGCGGGCCGAGCCCTTCACCTCGCGAGGCGGGGGCTCGGCACCTGCCCGCTCTGTACGCTGGTCCACGGAAGTCCTGCCCGGACCGCCAGTGGTGGCACCGGGGCTCTATCCCCAGCATGGGCGGGGGTTCAGCCGGCGGGCGGCCCTGGGAGGCAGGATGCTGCGCCAGCTGTGGGTCACCGAGCTTGATGCCGTGCGTCCGGGCGCGTGGGAGGCCTGGACGCTCCTCTCGACGGAGTTCCCCACGGTGGCGGTGTTGCCGCCGGCCTCCGATGAGGGCGCCGAGGTGGTGCGCCTGGATGTCGAGGAGTGGCGCTCGCCGGACTTCGATCCCCTTACGTGGGATCCGCGCGTCTTCTCGGCGGAAGGGGCGCCGGTGCTCGCGCTGCACCTGGAGGGCGCGCGGGGGGCGGAGCTCGCCATGGCGGCGCTGGAGATCCTCACGCGCTACCAGGCGCTGGTGGGCCGGCGCAACCGGGCCTCCTCGACGCCGTTGTTCGAGCGCATCCTCAAGAAGCACCGGGAGCTGCACGACATGCGCAAGCCCCTGGTCCGCTCCGACTACCTGCACGCGCTGGACGCGTGGCAGTGGGTGCTGCGGCTGGAGCCGGGGGCGGAGCTGAGCGTGCAGGTGGCGGCGCTCTTCCATGACGTGGAGCGGCTGCTCTCGGAGCCCGACTTCCGGGTGGAGCATCACGCCACCGACTACCAGGCCTTCAAGGACGCCCACGCCGAGCGCGGCGCGGAGCTGACGCGCGCGCTGCTCTCGGAGATGGCGGTGGACGCGGCCACGCGCGAGCGGGTGCGCTGGCTCGTCACCCGCCACGAGCGGCCCGGCGAGGATGAGGGGCTGGCGCTGCTCAACGACGCGGACGCCCTCTCCTTCTTCTCGCTCAACGCCTCGGGCTTCGCCCGCTACTTCACCCCCGAGCACACCCGCCGCAAGGTGGCCTATACGCTCGCCCGCCTCCGTCCCCAGCACCACGCGCGGCTGGAGTGGATGCGCCTGGCGCCGGAGGTGCGGCTCCTGCTCGACGACCAGTTGCAGGAGCTGCGCTCGCCCTTTCAGGAGGGCGTCGCATGAAGCTCGTCATCTTCGGTCTCACGGTCAGCTCTTCGTGGAGCAACGGCCACGCCACGCTCTGGCGTGGGCTCATCTCCGCGCTGGTGGCGAAGGGCTACCGGGTCGTCTTCTTCGAGCAGGACCTGCCCTTCTACTCCCCGCGCCGGGACCTGACGGAGCTGCCGCAGGGTGGAGAGCTGGTGCTCTACTCCTCGTGGCAGGAGGTGTTGCCCCGCGCCCGTCGGGAGCTGGCGGGCGCGGACGTGGGGCTGGTGACGTCCTACTGCCCGGATGGCGTGGCCGCCTCGCGGCTGGTGCTGGACTCGAACGTGCCGGTCCGCTGCTTCTATGACCTGGACACGCCCCACACCCTGGAGCGCGTCCAGCGAGGCGAGCGTGTGGAGTACCTGCTTCCGAACGGGCTGGGCGCCTTCGACCTGGTGCTGAGCTACACGGGAGGCCGTTCGCTCACGGCGTTGCGGGAAGTGCTGGGCGCGCGCCACGTGGCGCCCCTCTACGGGAGCGTGGACCCGGGCATGTACTATCCGGTGCCGCCCAAGCAGGTCTACTGGTCGGACTTCTCGTACCTGGGCCCTCACGAGGAGGCGCTGGAGCGCTTCTTCCTGGAGCCCGCGCGGCGGCTCCCCCGGCG
Source organism: Hyalangium ruber (assembly GCF_034259325.1). Classification (NCBI taxonomy): domain Bacteria; kingdom Pseudomonadati; phylum Myxococcota; class Myxococcia; order Myxococcales; family Archangiaceae; genus Hyalangium; species Hyalangium rubrum. The sequence continues at coordinate 21,956 of NZ_JAXIVS010000022.1, forward strand.
GCGCTTCGTCCTCGGAGGAGAGCGCTACCCGACGGACTTCGCCTGGCCGCCCAACCTCTTCCTCGTCCAGCACCTGCCCCCCACCGAGCACCCGGCCTTCTACAGCTCCTCGCTGCTCACGCTGAACGTGACGCGCGGCCCCATGGCGGAGCTGGGCTACTGCCCCTCGGGGCGCCTCTTCGAATCGGCCGCGTGCGGTACCCCCGTGCTCAGCGACAGCTGGGAGGGCCTGGGGACGTTCTTCCGCATCGGCGAAGAAATCCTCGTGGCCCGCAGCACGGAAGAGGCCCTCGAGGCCATCTCCCTGCCAGCGGAGCAGCTGATGCGCATCGGCCGGGCCGCCCGGGAGCGGGCCCTCACCGAGCACACATCGGATCACCGCGCCGAGGAGCTGGTCCGGCTGCTGGAGGCCGCTCACTCCCCCTACACCCGTCCGCCCCGGCGCCCCGAGCCCCCCTCCCCACAGGCGGGCGCCTTCAGCGCAAGGACCTGAACCCAACGCTGGCGGTCGGGGACGTGTCGAGAGAAGAACCGTCGCGCGGCTCCGGAGTCCCTCGCCTCTTTCGTTCCAGGCCCTCCCGCCAAAGCTTGTGGGCATGAGTGACATGAACGGCAAGCGCATCGTGGTCCTCGGGGGAACGGGCTTCCTCGGCTCTCACCTGTGTGAGCGACTGCTGCGCGATGGCGCCGAAGAGGTCATCAGCCTCGACAACGGCATCACCGGTGACGAAAGCAACGTCACCCGCCTGTCCGAGCTGGGCAACATCCTCCCCGTGCGCCACGACATCACCGAGCCCATCCGCCTGCTGGGGCCGGTGGACTACGTGTTCAACCTGGCCTCGCCCGCCTCGCCCATCAACTATTCCCAGTTGCCCATCGAGACGCTGCGCGTGGGCGCGCTGGGCACGGAGAACGGGCTGCGGCTGGCGCGCGAGAAGGGCGCCGTGTTCCTCCAGGCCTCCACATCGGAGGTGTACGGAGATCCGCTCGTACATCCGCAGCGAGAGGACTATTGGGGAAACGTGAACCCCATCGGCCCGCGCGCCTGCTACGACGAGGCCAAGCGCTACGGCGAGGCCCTCGTCATGGCCTACCACCGCGCGCACGGGGTGCGCACCCGCATCGCCCGCATCTTCAATACCTATGGGCCGAAGATGCGGCTGGTGGACGGCCGCGTGGTGCCCGCCTTCATCGGCCAGGCGCTGCGCGGCGAGGACTTCACCGTGTTCGGCGATGGCTCGCAGACGCGCTCGTTCTGCTACGTGCGGGACCTCATCGATGGGCTGGTGCGGCTGGCCCTCTCGGACGTCCTCGTGCCGGTGAACCTGGGCAACCCGCGCGAGATGACCATCCTCCAGCTCGCCGAGGCGGTGCGCACCGCGGCGGGAGGTGGAGGCCGCATCGTCTTCCAGCCGCTGCCCCGGGAGGACCCCAAGCAGCGCCGCCCGGACATCTCCCGTGCCCGGCTGTTGCTGGGCTGGGAGCCCCAGGTGTCCCTGGAGGAGGGACTCGCGGAGACGCTCGCGTACTTCCGCAAGGTGCTCGGCATCAGCGCTCCAGCCGGGTACGAGAGCACGGAGCAGGGCCCGCTGCTCATGTAGGCGTTACCGAGGGTCAGCGCTCCCAGAGCGCGCCCAGTTCCAGGGCGAGCTGGGCGAACGGCTCGGCCTGCACCGTGACGTCGCCCAGGTGCGCGCCGGTCCGAGTCCACTGGCCATCCTCCAGGCGGTACACCTCCAGCACATGAGGCCGTGGGTCCACCAGCCACAGGTGCTTCACGCCCTCGCGTGCGTACGAAGCCATCTTCTGGACGCGATCCAACGCCTCCGTGGAGGGCGATAGCACCTCACAGACCCAATCGGGTGCCAGCGTCATCGCGGCGGTATCGGGCAGCTCCGGCAGGCGTTCGCGCCGCCACCCGGCCAGGTCTGGCACCAGCGCCTCGCCACTCAGGTGCAGTTCGGGCTCGAACAGGAGCACCCAGCCGCCAGGGCCCTCCCCCTCCAGATTCCGGTCGAACGGCCGCAGCGCTCCGCTCAGTCGGAAGGCCGCTCGGGCATGCCGGGGCCTCGGTCGGGGACTCACATAGAGCTCGCCCCCGACGATCTCCCCCACGAAGTTGGAGGGAACCGCCTCCAGATCTTCGTATGTGGCCTCACGCCGTGGCGGCCTGTCGCTCATCCGCTCAGGATGCAGCCCCGCCTGTGTCACCGCAACCGGCCCCTCTACCCGCCCTTGGACATGCTCGCTCATACGCCCAGCATGCACCCTACCTCTGACATCCTCTCTCGGTGGCGCTACTCTGTAGGTCGCAGGAGCACCTTCCCGGGATACCATTGGCAATTCATGATTTTCTTGCTATCCAAGAATACATGAAAAACCACATTTTCAAGGCGTGCGTCGCTGCCCTCGTGTCCACCGCGTGCGGAGGCGAGCTGCCTGAAGCAGATGAGGCGCTCTCGACCCGAGAGCAGGCCGCCTACGCGGGCGTGAACGGCTCCTACTGTCTCGAGAGCCCCTACAACTGCAAGCTTCAGGCATCTGGCGGCAATCGCGTCCCCACCAACGATCCCGCCGATGACAACTGGGGCCTGGTAACGGGCGTCCTCATCCGCGACGGCAACGGCACCGTGATGGGCACCAACACCCGCACCAGCTCCGCCTTCAACTACGGGCAGACGCGCACCTTCGCCGGCGAGCTCCATGCCTTCGCGGTGTCCACCTCCAACTCGAGCGCCGGGTGGCTGCCGATCTCCGCCATCCTCGGGCGCACGTCCTTCGAGCAGAAGGTCGGCCACGTCTCGGCGCTGGGCGCGGGCCTGGCCAAGCTGGGTTGCTACTCCGTGCGCAACTCGCACGACACCACCCTCGAGCTCAAGAAGGTGGTCTACGACAGCCAGGCGACCCATGAGCGCGCGGGCGACTACCTGCCGCTGGTGCGCGCCAACGGCCTGCGCTCCGCCAACCTCACCTTCAACGTGCCGGGCTTCGCCCTCGGAGGCCCCGCGGTGGACCACTTCCCCGCCGGCACCAAGTTCCAGCGCCTGGACGTGCCCACCGACAATGGCGCCCCGTCCATCGACATCCCGCTCTGGGTCCAGGACAGCGTCGGCCGCTACCGCCAGCAGTCGGGGACCATGAAGTTCATCTACGGCTACGTCATCGCCGCCACCGGCACCAAGCGCAACGGGTGGATGGCCTACGACGCGCTCCAGGTCAGCTCCGGCTGCCCCTGAGCCTCTACTGAAGGCCCAGCCTCGCTCGAGCGCTACCGCTCGGGCGAGGCGGACCCCTTCTCGCGTTCCGGGTTACGGCGTCCCCGCGTCCGGCTTCTTCTCCGGCCTGCGCAGCGGACACGCCACGATGGCTCCTTCCGGATCGATGGCGTCCTTGCCGGACTCCACCTTGAGGATCTTCCGACCCTCGCCAATCACGAACGTGTAGCGCTGGGCGAAGGACACCACCGGTGTCTTCACGTCGAACGACTTCACCACCTTGCCTTCCGGGTCGGGGATGAAGGCGAACGGCGCCTTCAACGATTCCTTGAACTTCTTCAACGTCACCGCGTCATCCATGGAGACGGCCAGGACCTGGCCGTTGAGCTTCTCGATGTCCGCGTACCGGTCCCGGTACGCCGAGAGCTCGCGCGTTCAACCAGGTGTGAACGCCTTGGGGAAGAAGGCCACGATGACCGGGCCCTGCTTCACCATCTCCGACAACGTGTACGTCTTGCCGTCAGTGTCCGTCACCGTGAAGTCCGGCGCCGTGTCACCAACTTGCGGGACGGCTCCCGAAAAGAAGCCCGTCACCAATATGGGAAGGAGCATGCCTCCGTCTTAGTGGCCCGCCCGCCTGCAAAGCAAGCTGGCCCGGAGTGCCACTGTCAGCCGCCCGCCATCCGCGCCCACACCGCCGAGGCCGCCTCGCGCGCCTGATCCGCCACCACCGTCGGGTTCACCGACAGCGGCCGGCGCGCCCACAGGCGCCACGTGCCCTCCACCATCACCGCCTCCACGTGCCGCGAGCCCAGGCCGAACACCACGTGCCAGGCCAGGTTCTCCGCCGAAAGCGGCGTGGCCGGCAGGTAGTCCAGGATGAGCAGGTCCGCCAGCGCGCCCTCGCGCAACGGCCCCACCGGCGTGTCGAACGCCTGCGTCGCCAGCCGGTGGCCATTGGCCAGGTAGCGCAGCACGTCGATGGGCTGCCCCGCCTCCTGCGAGCGCAGGTACGCCGCCTGGGCCTCGGCGAAGAGATCCGCGCACAGCCAGTCGGCGCCCAGCGTCGCCCGCGCGCCGAACTTCAGCGCCGGCGCGTACCCCACCTCGAGCCGCTGGTTGGAGCGCGGCGTGTGGACCAGCCACGCGCCCGTGCTGATGACCTGCGCCAGGTCCGCCCACGCCAGGTGCCCCGCGTGCGCCATCAGGCTCTTGGGCGACAGCAGGCCGTTGTCCATCAACCGCGACACCGGCGCCGCCCCGTGGCGCTCCACCGAGAGCTTCTCGTCCAGCGGATCCTCCGCCAGCGGCAGGTGCAGCCCCGTGTTGGTGGAGGCCAGCGCCTCCTTCAGCCCCTCCAGCGCGTCATTGCCCAGGGTGAAGGTCGGCCCGGCGCCCACCTGGCCCCGGAAGCGCCCCTTGGCCTTGCGGGCAAAGCCCACCGTCTCCTCCAGCCCTTCCTCGCGCCCCACCGCCCCCATCCGGTCCGTCACCGCGTAGGAGAGCACCCCGCGCACCCCCACCTCGTGCAGCCCGCGCGCGACCCGTACCAGCGAGCCGGAGATGGCCTTGGGCGAGGAGTGCCAGTCGAACAGCGTGGTGGTGCCGCATTGCAGCGCCTCGAGGCCTCCCGCGCAGGCGGCCACCTGCACCGCGTCCCCGTCCAGCGCGCCCTCGTAGCGCCAGCGCACCTTCTCCAGCACCTCCTGGTAGCTGTCCAGCTTCGGCTCGGGCATGCCCCGGCCCAGCGACATGTGCAGCCGGTGGTGCGCGCTCACCAGGCCCGGGAAGACGAGCTTGCCCGACAGGGCCACCACCTCGTCCTCCGGCCCGGGCCGCAGATCCGGCCCGCGCGCGACGATGCGCTCGCCCTCGATGCGCAGGTCCACGCGCTCGACGACGGCCGGCTCCAGCTCGACGACATTTCCACCCTTGAGGACGGTGCCCAACGGCCCTCCCACCACGAAGAACGGCGACGTATCGCGTCATACCGGGCACCCCACGCTTCGGGGCTCCCGGCTCTGTCCGAGGTTACCACCGCCTCCGGCGCTGGCCAGCGGTGGCGGCACAGGCAATCGACTCCCTGGGGTCCGCCTGACTCGCCCTCAGCGAGCGGCGACCGGGGGACGGGGCTCGCCCTGGGCTGGCCGCTCGGCGCTGCCTGCCCGCTTGAGCTTCACCACCTCCGCCGTCACTGTCACGCTGCTGGGCAGCGGCACGAAGAAGAAGATGGCGCCCAGCACCTTCTGTACGGGCAGGTACTGCGTCTGCCGGAAACGGACGTTGATGGCGCCATCCCCGCCCATCTCCCGCACCTGGGGGATGAGCACCTCGCGCAGGCCCGCGTCGATGTCCGTGCCCACCACGTCAATGAAGCCGAGCAGCAGCACGCCCGAGCGCGTGGCCTGCACCACGCCCAGGCTCTCGTAGGGCTCGGCGATGTCGCCCGCGGCGAGGAAGGTGTCCGGGCCGCCGGGCTGCGAGGGGATGGAGGCGGTGTTGATGACGGTGCAGCCGGTGAGGGCCACGAGCGAGAGGGCAAGCACGAGACGCATCGAAGGAGGCCTCACGGAGCAGACAGGAACTGGATGACTTCGCCGGTGACCACCACCGAGCGGTTGCGCGTCTTCACGCCTCCGCCCGAGCCGCTCAGGGCGCTGGAGACCGATTCGGAGAGGTCCGAGACCCGCTCCACCTCGGTGGGTGGGTTCTCGTCGTTGAACTCGATGTGGATGACGCCATCGCCGCCCATGCCCAGGGCCACCTGGGAGAGCGTGCCCCGGATGGTGCCGTCCAGCCCAGCCTCGCCCATGTCCGACACGCCGGCGACGGTGACGCCGTAGCCCGTCACCTGCGCGAAGCCCAGCGTGCGGTAGGCGCGTGGGGCGCCACCGGTGCTCAGGTAGACGCCGCGCTCGTCGGCGGAGGGACGGTTGGACAGCGGCGAGCCGCGCACCGTGGCGCCGCAGCCGGTGGCCACCACCAGCAGCAGGGGGAGCAGCAGTCTCATAGCGAGGTACCCGGGACGCTCGTCACCGTGCCGGTTCCCGGAGGTGCGCCGCCGGGCTCGAGCTTCACCACCTCGCCGGTGAGGGTGGCCTCGTTGGGCAGCGGCAGGAAGAAGAGGATGGCAAAGAGGATGCGGGTGGGCAGCGTGTACTGCGTCTGCTGGAAGCGCACGTTGATGACGCCGTCGCCGCCCATGTTCCAGATCTGCGGCATGAGCTGCTCCTCCAGCGTCCCCTGAAGGTCCGTGCCGGCGGGGTCCGCGAAGCCGAACAGGAGCACACCGCGCCGCGTCGCCTGCACCACGCCCATGCTCTTGTAGGGCCCGGGGATGTCCGAGGTGGAGACGAACACGCCCCGGCTGCTCCGGTCGGCGGGTACCCGCGCCACGTCCACCGTGGTGCAGCCTCCCAGCACCGCCACCCACCCCAGCACAAGTACCAGCCGACCCCACATGCGGTGCGCCCTCCGTTGCCGCGGACGCGGAGCGTGGGGCGGGAAACACCCGTGGGCAAATTTCCGGCTTCCCCGGTCTCCTGCCCGGCAATCAGGCGGCGGCGCGCCTCAGGGAGATAGGACGGGGGCCTCCGGCTACGTAGACTGCGGCCCGCCTTGAGCGCCCCGGATCAGAACCCCAACTGGATGGGCCCTTACCGCCTGAGCGCGCGCATCGCGACAGGTGGCATGGCGGAGGTGTACCTCGCCCGCCGCATCGATGAGGACGGGCGGCGCGGCCCCTCCGTGGCGGTGAAGCGGCTGTTGCCCCACCTCATCAATGACCGGCGCATCGTCCAGATGTTCCTCAATGAGGCGCGCATCACCGCCCAGGTGCGTCACCCTCACGTCGTCTCCATCCTCGAGCTGGGGATGGCCGAGAGCGAGCCCTTCATCGCGATGGAGCTGCTGGAGGGCCGCTCGTTCGCGGAGGTGCGCCAGGAGGCCGCCGAGCGCGCCCGCCGCGTGCCCCTGGGCGTCACGTTGCGCGTGCTGGTGGATGCGTGCCGGGGGTTGGACGCCGCCCACCGAGCCGTGGACGAGGCGGGCCGCCCGCTGCGCATCGTCCACCGCGACTTCACCCCGGACAACATCCACGTCGGCGTCAACGGCTCCATCAAGGTCATCGACTTCGGCATCGCCAAGGCCGAGTCGCTCGGCTCCGGCACCGAGCCCGGCACCCTCAAGGGCAAGTTCTTCTACATGTCGCCGGAGATGATCGTCGGACAGACGGTGGACCACCGCGCCGACATCTTCGCCGCGGGGGTGATGCTCTACGAGCAGCTCTGTGGCCGCCGCCCCTTCACCGGCCTCAACCCCGAGGAGGTGCTCTCACGCATCGCCGAGGGCCGCCCCCGCCCGCCCACCGACTTCGACCCCTCGGTGCCCCTCGCCCTGGAGCACATCTGCCTCACCGCGCTCCACCGCCAGCCGTCGGCGCGCTTCGAGACGCTGCAGATGTTCATCGACGCCATCGAGAGCGTGGGCGGCCCCGCCGAGGTCGCCACTCCCGAGCAGGTGGCCGCCTACGTCGAGTCGCTCTTCCCGCTGGACCGGGACCCCAAGCGGCAGGCGCTGCAGCGCGCCCGCTCCGCCGACCCTTCGGACTCGGGCTCCGAGCCGATTCGGCCCCTGGTGGACCTCGCTCGGATCGCCGCCGCCCAGGCCGCCAGCTCCGCCACGGTGTCGGTGCCGCCTCCGCCCGCGCCGCTGGCGCCCGTGGCCTCCGCGCCCCCCTCGCTCCCTCCGGAGCCCGCCACCCGGCCCGCCACGCCCTCCGCCAAGGCGCGCACTCCCTCCACCGAGGCGCGCTCTCGTGGCCCGGGGCGCGCGCTGCTCCTGGCCGGGGTGCTGCTGCTCGCGCTCGGCGCGGGCGTGACCTTCCTGCTGCTGCGCCCCAGCATGCCTCCGGCCGAGCGGCTCACCACCGCCGAGGCCTCCTCCACCCGCGAGGCGCGGACCTCCGCCCTGAAGGGGTTGGGCGAGGACCCTCGCTCCACCGCCCAGGAGCTGGCGCGGGCCGGGGCGCTGCTCATGGACGTGGGCGCGCATGACGCGGCGCTCGAGCTGGCGGAGGCCTTCACCCGGCGCTTCCCTCGAGAGGTGGAGTCGCACCTGCTGGCCGCGCGGGCCGCGACCGAGACCCGCATGGGCAAGCGGGCCGAGCGCGCCATCGAGGAGGCCTCCGCGCTGGCCCCCGGAGATGTGCGTCCCATGCTCGCCCTCGCCGAGCTGCGCGAGCGCCAGGGGGATGTGTCCGGCGCGGCGGCGGCGCTCTCCAAGGCCTACGAGAAGCGCCCCAAGGACACCCGGATCGCCCCGCGCTACGGGCGGCTGCTGTCCCTGAGCGGCAAGCTGGACGAGGCGGCCGAGGTGCTCGGCGCCTGGACCAAGGACAACAATGACGCGGAGGCCCTCGCCGAGCTGGCCTTCGTGCGCTACCGCCAGGAGCGCATGGACGACGCGGCGGCGCTGCTCAAGCGCGCGCTGCGCAAGGCCCCCAAGCTCGCCGTGGCGCACTACTACCTGGGCGCCGTCCTGTTCCACCAGGGAGACAGCACGGGCGCCGAGCGCGCCTACCGCGAGGCGGATCAGCTCGCGCCCCAGGATCCGCGTGCCCTCGCCGCGCGCTGCCAGCTCCATGCCCGAAAGGGCAACGCGGCTGCCGTGGCCGAAATCCGACGGGAGCTGGCCTCCCGCTTCCCGGACCGCTCCGAAGCGCTGGCGGCGGAGTGCCAGGCGCGCGATTAATCCTCACGCCCTCTATGCCCTCCTCCTCCCGCCTGCTGGCTCTCGGCGCCGCGCTGCTCCTGCTCGGCGCCACCGGTTGCGACTCTTCCTCCACGCCTCCGGCCCAACCCGACGCGGGCACCCCGACGCCCGACAGCGGCTACCCGCCCATCGTGGACCGCACCTCCTGCTCCGGCCTCACCGTGGGGCCGGGCGACCACGAGTGGACGGTGCAGCACCAGGGTCGCGCCCGCTCCTACAAGGTCCACGTGCCTTCGGGCTACGTCGCCACGCGCCCCACGCCCACCGTCATCGCCTTCCACGGCTTTGGCTCCAACGCGCTGGAGCAGGAGGGCCTCAGCCAGATGTCCCAGGTGGCCGACGAGGAGGGCTTCATCGCCATCTACCCCACGGGAGTGAACTACCCCGAGGCGCTGCGCAACCCGGACGCGGGGCTGGACGACACGCGCAGTTGGAACGGGGGCGGGTGCTGCGGCCCGGCGCAGATCTACAACGTGGATGACGTGGGCTTCGTGGAGGCCCTCTTCAACGACCTGGACACGCGCGTGTGCGTGGACACCCGGCGCACCTACGCCACGGGCATGTCCAATGGCGCTTTCTTCTCGTACCGATTGGCGTGCGACCGGGCCGAGCGCTTCGCGGCCATCGCTCCCGTGGCGGGCATGGAGAACAACACCTCCTGCGAGCCCCGCCGCCCGGTGCCGGTGATGCACTTCCACGGCACCGCGGACACCACCATCCCCTTCGACGGAGGCACCATCCCCCTCGGTCGCCCCTACACCTCCGCGCCGGCCACGGTGGCGCGACAGGCCAGCCGCAACGGCTGCAACGGAGCGCTCCAGGAGACGTACCGCCGGGGGGACAGCACCTGCCAGACGCACACCGGCTGCACCGCCCCGGCCACCCTCTGCACCATCCGGGACGGAGGCCACACCTGGCCGGGAGGGCTGATGCCTCCCGAGTTCGGCCACACCACGCGGGACCTCGACGCCACGCGCGAGATGTGGCGCTTCTTCGAGGCGCACCCCCGTCCCTGAGCGCGAGGCCTTCCCTGAGCGCCCGCGCCCTCATCATCAACGCCGATGACCTGGGCTACGAGCCCGCCATCACCCGGGGAATCCTCCGCGCGATGCGCGAAGGGGTCGTCTCCTCGGCCACCTTCATGGTGAACACGCCCTACTCCGAGGAGGCGGCGCGCCAGGCCGGCGGGCTGTCCATCGGTCTGCACCTCAACCTCGCGCGCGGCAGCCCCGTGTGGCCTGGCTTCCCTCGGAACTTCCTGGTGGACGGTGCCTTCTCCGAGCCCCTCGCGCCCACGCTGCCGGTGGAGGTGGTGGAGGCCGAGACCCGCGCCCAGCTCGAGCGGCTCTCCGCGCTGCTGGGCCAGCTGGCCACCCACGTGGATGTGCATCGACACTTGCACCAACACTCGAACGTGCTCACCGGGGTGGCTCGCGCCGCCCGGGCCGCGGGGCTGCCGGTGCGCTCCATCCATGAGGCCATGCGCCGCGAGCTCCAGGCTCAGGGTGTGGCCACCAACGCGCACTTCGTGGGCGAGTCGGGCGCCGAGGCGTACTGGACGCTGGAGCGCTTCGAGGCCGTGCTGGCCGCGCTGCCTCCCACCGGCGTCACCGAGCTGATGTGCCACCCCGGCTACCGCCCCGAGATGTTCAAGGGAAGCTATGCGGCCCAGCGCGAGGTGGAGCTCGACACCTTCCTCCACGCGCGGGCCCGCGAGGCGCTCGCCCGCGCGGGGCTCACCCCCACGGGCTTCGGCGCCCTCACAGCCGGGCGCTGACCTCTTCCAGGACGCGAGGATTGGTCTCCTCGGCCACCGGCCAACCCGGATCCGGCGTCAGCGCCAGCGTGTTGCGCACCCGGGCGATCAGCTCGTCGGCGCGGTAGGGCCGTGAGCAGAGGATGGTGCCCTCCCAGGCCCAGGCCGGAAGCTCCGCGCCGGCCAGGAGGATGGGCACCGGCCGGGCGCGCGGCAGGGTGGCGAACGTCTCCAGGAAGAGGCCCACCTCCTTCTGCGAGGCGCTGGCCGACAAGAGGATGATGTCCACCGGAAGGTGCGCCGCGTCCCGCAGCGCGTCGCTGCCGTTGCGCACCGTGAGCACCTCGAAGCCCTCGGCGCGCAGCGCACGCTCGGCCTCGGCCTCCTGCAGCCGGTCCTCGTCCAGCAGGAGCACGCGCGGCGGGAGCTGCCGCACCTCGCGCGCCGGCATGCGCGGCAGGCACACGGTGAAGGTAGAGCCCAGGCCCTCGGCGCTGGAGAGCGTGAGGTTGCCCCCGTGCAGGTTGCAGATGGAGTGGCTGATGAAGAGCCCCAGCCCCAGCCCGCCGAAGTTGCGGTGCGACACGTTGCGCGCCCGGTAGAAGCGCTGGAACACCTGCGACTGGTCCGCGCCGGGGATGCCGATGCCGTGGTCCTTCACGTGGATACGCGCCTGGCCATCCAGCTCCTCCAGCTCCACGTGGATGGGCTCGCCCGCGGGGCTGTACTTGTGCGCGTTCTCCAGCAGGTTGACGATGACCTGCTCCAGCCGGTCCCGGTCTCCCTGCACCCACAGGCGCCGGGGCGGCATGTCCACCGTGAAGGAGCGCTCGAAGGCGTGGCGGAACTGGTCCACCACCTCGGCCACCAGTTGCCCAATCTCCAGCGGCGAGCGGTGCAGCTCCAGCTTGCCCAGCTCCAGCCGCGAGGCGTCCAGCAAGTCATCCACCAGCCCCACCAGCCGGTCCACCTGCCGCTTGGACTTGAGCACGCTGGAGAGCTCCACCGGCTGCCCGGCGCCGATGCGCCGCTCCATGGTGAAGAGGCTGAGCTTGAGCGGCGTCAGCGGCGTCTTCAGCTCGTGCGAGGCGATGGACATGAACTCCTCGCGCACCCGGAGCGCCGCCTGGGCCTCTCTCAGGAGCCGCGCGTTCTCCACCGCCACCGCGAGCTGGCCCGCCGCCGCCGTCCACAGGTCCAGCTCGCGCGCGGAGAACGAAGCGCCCTGCTCCTTATAAAGGAGCAGCAGCCCTACCGTGCGCCGCGGCGCGCACAGCGGCACCGCGGCGAAGATGGAGCCCATGGAGTCGCCATAGCCCCGCTGAATTCCAATCTGCGCCCGCCGCGTCCCCAGCGCCTGCTGGAAGGGGTCCGCCGACGGGTCAAAGGCATCTTCGGGAGACTCCGTGCTGGCCAGGTCCGACACCGCCGCGCGTCGCAGCGTGCCCTGCTGGCCCTCCTCGCAGAGGAACACCTCGGCGCGCCGCACCCGGGCATAGCGCACCAGGGCCGTCACCGCGGCGGCGCACACGCTGTCCACCTCCAGCGTCTCGCCCACCGCGCGCGCCACCTCCTGGACGACTTGAGAGAAGGCCTCCTCGTCATCCAGCCCCGAGGGCTCGAAGAGCAGCCACATGCCCGGCGCCTCGCCCTCGCAGGGAGGCCGCACCTGGACACGTACCTGTCGCATCATGTGGGTAATCACATGGCCGACGTGCTCGCGCTCCTCGCGGACGGCGCGCTCCAGCGCGTCGCGGCCCCTGCCGAACTCCAGGACTTCGAGCAGGTTGCGGCCGAGTGTCGGCGCTACTCCCACCTTCCGGGCGAAGTCCGCCTCCAGCCACTGCACTCGCAGATCCGTTCCCACGCGGGCCATGGCCTGCGGCAGGTGGGAGAGGACGTTTTCGAGGTCAGGGGGAAGCATGGGAGGGGCAATCACCGAAATAAGGGTGCCCCACCCCGATCGACAACCCACCCCCTGGTTTTTCCTGCGTATCCGACACCTGCCCCGTTCTAGGGCGGACAGAGCATGCGGGGGAGCCTCCGGGGCTCGACAGTGCTCTTGCCCCACGGGCGGGTAGACGTCGTTTACGGAACCCATGCATCCGCGATTCCGTGTGGTAGACGACACCCCGCCATGCCTTCTCAGCCCACCAAGGACCTACAGACCTTCCCCAACCCGGCCACCGACCGGGACTACGAGATCGCCTTCGATGTGCCGGAGTTCACCTGCCTGTGCCCACTCACGGGCCAGCCGGACTTCGCGCACTTCAAGATCCGCTACGTGCCAGATCAGCTCTGTGTGGAGCTCAAGAGCCTGAAGCTCTACATGTGGGCGTACCGCAACGAGGGCGCCTTCCACGAGAAGGTGACGAACACCATCGCCGACGACATCGTCCGGGCCATCAACCCGCGCAAGCTCACGGTGGTGGGCGACTTCTTCGTGCGCGGTGGCATCGGCACCGTCGTCACGGTGACGCACGAGAAGAAGAAGGACTAGAGCCCGCCGCGCAGCTCCAGCTCCGCGCGCAGCTCTCCGGTCTGGGCCCGCAGGAGCGCCACCAGGCGCCCCTGGTGGAAGCCGCGCACGGGGGCCTCGGGATCCGGGTACCCGGCGGGGAGTCTCCAGTCGGGCGGCAGGAGCCTCCCCATGGGGATGGGCCGCTCGCGCCGGAGCTCTCCCACCTCCGCGTCCGAGAGCTCGCGCGTGGCGCACCAGGGCAGCACCTGCCGGCCGTGGAGCCCCACGCGCTGGCCTGGGCCTGGGTCTTCCCAGGGGCCGATGGCGGTGCGGTGGAGCCGGGACAGGTGCGCTCCGCAGCCGAGCGTCCGCCCCAGCTCTCGCGCCAGCGCGCGCACGTAGAAGCCACCGCGGCACGTCAGCTCCAGGCGGCTCGCGCGAGGCAGCTCATGGGAGAGCCAGCGCGCCGCGTGGAGGTAGACGCGCGAGGGCGGCAGCACCACCTCCTCGCCTCGGTGGGCCTTGCGGTAGGCGGGCTCTCCGTCCACCTTCTTGGCGCTGGTGGCCGGGGGCACCTGGTCGTGCCAGCCTCTGAAGCCCGCCAGCGCCGCGTCGAGCGCCTCGGGGGTGAGGGGGTCGGTGCGGCCCTGGTGGACGACACGGCCCAACAGGTCTCCGTTGTCGGTCTCGGTGCCCCACACCACCTCCGCCACGTAGCGCTTGGGCACGGAGTGGATGAGGTCCATCAACCGCGTGGCCTGTCCCACCAGCAGCAGCAGAAGCCCCTCGGCGAACGGATCCAGCGTGCCGCCATGACACACGGGGGTACGCTTGCCGGGCTTCGCGGCCTGGAGCTCCGCCATGAAGGTCCGCACCACCGAGAAGCTCGTGTCACCCACGGGTTTGTGCGCGAGGTAGATGCCGGGCTTCATCCGCGAGTCGTGGGTGGGCATGGCCCGTGGCTCCAAGGCCGAACAGAGGCCCGGAGCATAGGCGCGAAGTCCGCGGGCTTCACCTCGACAGTTCACCCCAGTCTTGGGCCTCCGCCCACTGAGCGAAGGTGCGCCAGCCCACCTCCGGGTACTGGCGGCGAAGCGCGGGAATGTCCACGTGGAAGCCGGTGCGCGCCATCCAGGCGAGTGTGGCCGCGACGTTCCGGCCGAGTTCCCCTTCGACTGGGAAGGACTCGAGGGGAAGCGACACGGGCTGGACGGTGCGCCCCAGCAAGCGCGAGAGGATGGCGGCGAGTAGGGGAGCGTTGAGCGCGTCTCCGGCGATGTCGACGCGGCGGCCCAGGAAGTCCTCCCGGTGCGCGAACACACTGGCGCAGAAGCGGCCGATGTCCTCGACCGTGATGAGCTGCACTGTCTTCTCGGGCGGCATCCACCGGACGTACTGCCCCTCCCGCAGGCGCGTGAGGGCGAAGGGCGTCAGCAGGTTCTCCATGAAGTACACCGGCCCCACGAGGGTGAAAGGCACCCCGGAGTCGCGCAGGTGCTGCTCCACCTTCCGCTTGCTCTCGAAGCTGGGGATGCCGGTGGACTCGTCGGTATGGGCGGCCGAGGCATAGACCACGTGGGAGATGCCCGCGCGCCGAGCGGCCTCCACCCACGCGATGCCATGGCGCACCTCGGCGGCGATTCCCTCGAAGGGAGTCGTGATTCCGAAGAGCGCGTCTGCCCCCGCGAGCACCCGGTCGAGGGAGGCCGGGTCCTCCCAACTGCCCGCCCATACTTCCACCCCCCAGCTCCGAAGCCGTTCAGCCGCCGGAGCCTCCGGCGTGCGAACCAGCGCCCGAACGGGGATGCCCCTGTCCCGGAGTGCGCGGGCCACGGCGCCTCCTTGCTGCCCCGTGGCTCCGAGAACGACGACCTGCCGTGGCTGACGCATCCGCGCTCCTCTCGCTCATGAGATGGAGTGCCATGCCGTGCCTTCCAACGACCGCGACGCCCAGCCTTCCAGACAGGCCCCCTCATGCACGGCTCCCCTCCATCCGAAGTACCCTCGGGTCATGGATGGGCCTAGCCAGAGCGTCGCCACCTTCCTCACCGCGCTTCAGGATGCACGCACGCAGTTGACCACCCACAGGAACGCCTTCGCGCGACATGGCTTGCGCGTGGAGACCTACTTCGTCCTGGGCGGGCGTCCGTTCACCGTCCTGGAGAACGAAACCCAACGGGTGTTCTCCGGCACCATCAGCCTGGGGCTGCTCGTCACGGGAGCCAATCGACGGGAGTACCAGCTCGGCGTCGATCTGATGTGGGACGAGCAGCAGTGGACGCTGCAGACCGAGGCCTGGGTCGAGGCCGAGACGGAAGGAATGAACTTCCTTCGCGGCCTCCCCGAGCGCACGGCGGACACCCTGCCCCAGTGCCTGGAGCACCTGCGCGCCGCCATCGAGGACCTGTCGACCTTCGCCGACCTGGTCCCCGTCAGCGCTTGATCTTCTTCTCGACGGTGGGCGCCCAGAGGTCCTGCGTGAAGTAGACGCCGGTCGCGGTGGCCAGGGCCAGCAGCGCCGCCACCACCACCCACTTCAGCCAGCCGGCGCCCGAGCGGGACTGGCGCTCGGCCGCGCCCGACTCCAGCACGTTCAGGTCCGCCTGGGACAGGTGCGCCAACGCCTCCGTCTCCGTGAGCTTCTGCCGGTGCCGCAGGAACGACACCAGCAGCGCTGGGTGCGACACCTTCACCTCGCGCGCCAGGTACACGTCCAGCTCGCGCCGCATCGCCGCCGCGTCCGGGAAGCGCGCCTCCGGCTTCACCTCGAGCGCCCGCTTGACGATGTTCGTCAGCGCCTTGGGCAGGTGCGGCGCCACCTTGTGCAGCGGCGTGTACTTGCCGTCGCGGATCCTCGCGAAGATTTCGCCCGCCGTCTTGCCCTGGAAGGGCCGCGCCCCCGTGAGCGCCTCGTACAGCAGCACCCCGAGCGAGAAGATGTCCGTGCGCGGATCCAACGGCACGCCCGTCACCTGCTCCGGAGACATGTACGCCGGCGTGCCCACCGCCATGCCCTGCTGGGTCAGCGCCGCCAGGTCCACGTCCTTGGCGATGCCGAAGTCCATCAGCTTCACCTCGCCCGCCTTGGTGAGCATGACGTTGGCCGGCTTGAGGTCGCGGTGGATGATGTGGCGGAAGTGCGCGTGGTCCAGCGCGCTGGCGATGCGCGCGCCCACCACCGCCGCCACGTCCGCCGGCAGCGGCCCGTCCTTGATGAGATCCAGGAGCGTGGGCCCGTCCACCAGCTCCATCACCATGAAGGTGCTGTCGTTCTTCTCCACCAAATCGTAGAGCGTGACGATGTTCTGGTGACGGAAGGCCGCCAGGGCGAGCGCCTCGCGCATGAAGCGCGATTGCGTCTCCCGGTCCCTCTGACCGTCGGGGAGCAGCTCCTTGAGCGCCACCTCGCGTTGGAGCTGCTCGTGCAGCCCACGGTACACCTGTGCCATGCCGCCGCGGCCCAGTTCTCCGAGCACGCGATAAGCCCCCACCTTGCGGTGACGGATCGGCGTCTTGTCCGACTTGTCCTTTTCGGGAGCAGCCACGGCGCGCAGGGTATCGAGTTGTGCCCGGACCGTCGACAGCCCCGCACGCCTGCCTGTGGATTGAGCGGGCGGCCCATCGCATTTCGGCCGAGTCTGGATAGGCTGCGCTCCCATGACCCTCCGTCTTCTCCTGCCTGTCGTTGCCCTCCTCTCACTGGGAGGCTGCATCGTCCGCACGCCCGTCGCGGCGCCCGCCAAGACGAAGAAGTCCAAGCTGTCCGCCTCCGACTGCCACCCCAGCCAGTACTGGGACGGGGACCAGTGCCGCCACAAGGGCAAGGGCAAGGGCGCGCGGAAGCACGACGATTGATGCACCCGTCGCGTTCTGCCCGAAGAGGAAAGTTCCAGGTCTGACAGCCTTGAGGCCCGAACCGCTGCTTGCTCCGCCGCCGGACCTGGACTCTGTGGAGGCCGGGAGCCGGTGGGTGACGTTGCTCGACGGTGGCGCCGAGGCGTACCCGCAGATGCTGGAGGCCATCGCGTCGGCCACACGGCGGGTCCACCTGGAGGTCTACGCGTTTGACCGGGAGGGCGTGGGCACGAGCTTCCTGGCGGCGCTGGCGGCGGCGGCGCAGCGGGGCGTGGAGGTGAAGGTCATCGTCGATGGCTGGGGAAGCATCGGCGACAGTGGGCCCATCACCCGGATGCTGCGGGCGGCGGGGGCGAAGGTGCGCATCTACAACCCGCTCTCGTCGCTCTTCACGGGGCGGGCGTGGCGCAACCACCGGAAGATCCTCCTGGTGGATGACCGGGTGGCGTTCCTGGGCGGCATCAACATCGGCGACCCGTACATGGGGGTGGATGGGGAGCCGGGCTGGGCGGACCTGGCGCTAAAGCTGCGGGGAGACATCTGCGTGCAGCTGGGAGCGAAGCTGCATGCGGGGGCGGTGGAGATCGCCTCGGGGCCACTGCGGGTGCTGCTGTCGGGCTTCGGGGGTGGGCGGCGGCTGCGGCAGCGCTACCTGGACGCGCTGGAGAAGGCGCAGCGGGAGGTGGTGCTGGCGCATGCGTACTTCCTGCCGGACCGGGGGTTCATGCGCGCGCTGAACCGGGCGGCGAGGCGAGGCGTCGCGGTACACTTGCTGCTGGCGGGGCGGAGCGATGTGGCCTTCGCGCGCGCGGCGACGATGCGGCTGTACCGCGCGTTCCTGCGGGCGGGGGTGCAGATTCACGAGTGGACGGCGTCCACGCTGCACGCGAAGGCGGCGGTGGTGGATGGGAAGCGGCTGCTGGTGGGCAGCTTCAACCTGGACCCGCTGTCGCTGGTGAATCTGGAGACGCTGGTGGATGTGGAGGACGAGGTGGTGGCGGCGCAGGCGACCGCGTGGCTGGACAGACACCTGCGCGAGGCACGGCGCGTCTCGCTGGAGGACTGCGGGCGCTCGGGGCTTCAGCGCTGGCTACTGGATGTACTGGGGCTGGCGGCGGCGCGCTTCACCGAGGCCTTCGCGAGCTTCATGGGCCGGCGGCGGCGGCGGTAGCCACTCACGGCGCGGGCCCTACGCGGTCGTGTCGCCGAGCACGTCCAAGAGGCGGGTGGCGCTCAGTGCCCGTGCAAACCATTGGTCGAGGGTGGCCATGTCCATGCACGACAAAATGCGCTGCCGCGTCTGAGCATCCACGTGTACGCCCCGAGCCCCGAGCACCTGAAGCACGCTCTCGGCCCTCGCTTCGGCTCGTCCCTTGGACCATCCCTCCTGCTGTCCCTCCTGCCGCCCTTGCTGGCGTCCCTGCTCGAAGATCTTCTCCCCCACGGTCGGCATCAGTTCCTCCGCTCGCTGCGCACCCACCACCGAATGTAACACTTCCACCGTGGCGGCTTGCGCCGCCTCGTCTCCTACCCACAGCAGATAGTGAACCACCGTGCCGAGCGCCTCGAAGCCGTTGGGGGCCGCCTGCACCTGAGCAAAGAGCGACTCCCAACCCGGCAGCTGTTCCGCCAGCGCTTCGGTCCGCCCGTAGCGCAGCACCCGCCAGGCCAGCCGCACCAACGGTGGACCCGGGCGCATCAGCAACACCTCAGCTCGCTCGGCCGTCAGGTCATCCACCTGGTACTCGAAACGCGGCAGCAGCGCTCTCCAGCGCTCTGGCTGCTGCTCCTCCCCAGGCACTTCGAAGAGCTCTTCCACCCGGCGCGGAGCGCTCCAAGCCCCTTCCGGCCCGTGGTACAGCACCAGCGGGAGGATGAGCGGTAGCACCTCATGCTCGGGGTGCTCGTGTCGCCAGCGCTCCAACTGGCGCACCACGTAGCGCAGCATCCGCAGCGCCATCCACCGGTCCACCGAAGACTGGTGCTCGATCAACACATAGCAGAGCAGCGATCCGCCCCCACGCAGCCGAGCGGAGAACAGCAGGTCGCTCTCGGTTTCCCGCAGTTCCGGGTCGATGACAGAGCCTGGCTCTCTGTGCAAGGTGTCCCAATCCACCTGAGACACCAGTTCTGGAGGCAGGACCGCGCGCAGTTCGGCCGCCGCGTGCTCGGGATGGCC
Source organism: Hyalangium ruber (assembly GCF_034259325.1). NCBI lineage: Bacteria > Pseudomonadati > Myxococcota > Myxococcia > Myxococcales > Archangiaceae > Hyalangium > Hyalangium rubrum. The sequence goes on from NZ_JAXIVS010000022.1 coordinate 41,194, forward strand.
GAAGGTTCGGCGAACAAAGAGGTCATGAGGGCCGGACATCGCCCCAAGGCCCCAAGCACAAGGTGGGCCAACGCCACCGCGCAGGGACTCAGCATGCTTCAGGTGTCCACCGCTGAAGAACACAGTCCCGCTCGGGAGACGGTCTCGCCGTCATGGCGGGTCCGAGGTCGGCGCGCGAATGGGAGGGAAGACGGGGACATAGCACTTGCCCTTGTACACGTACCCGTCCCCATTGCAGGCAGTGGTGTCCGCATCCAATGCCAACCAGCATCCCCCGTTGATGGCGACTTGGAGCTTGCTGTAACACCGCCCATTCGCATCAGGCCTGCGCTGTCCCGGAAAGGGCTCCCTGGGCAGATCCAACATGATGGGCTCGCGTCTGCTCGGCTTGGCTGAGGACGCTGGAGTCGCTACAGCGGTGCTCCCCAATGCCACCACACTGTCATCCTGTGCTGCTTCAGGCTGAGTGGCTCGTGCCTCCACGCCCTCCCATCGCGTCTTCAGGATGAGGTGCAAACCCATGGCCGCCATGGCGATCCAGGGCAGCCACTTCCATGCGTGCTCCTGGATTCGTGCTCGCTCCTGAGTTGGAGCGTTCCCGCCGCGCTCCCTTTCCTCGACGGCCTCTGCACTCCCTCGAGCGCTCCCCCTCACTGGCACATCCGCTTCGGGGCCAGCACCCTTCAGTGCGGCCTCGGCGGCCTCCGCCACCTCGCGCGCCGAGCCCCTGGCTTCGGGGGTCTCGGCCAGCAACCGATCGATGAGTTCCACCAACTCTGGGGCCACACGCAGCGCAGCTCCCACTTGCCCCGTGGCACGACTCCGCTTCACCAGGGTCCGCGAAGCCACCTCCGGAGAGGGATACTGGCCAGTGAGCACACGGTGGGCGGTGACGCCCAGCGCGTAGAGGTCATCCGCCGCGCCTGCCACGTAGCGCGCGCCAGGCGTGTCCCTGAAGCGCGCCTGGAAGCGGAGCGCCTCGGGGCTGCGGTACTCAGGGGTGCCGGGAGGCAGGAGGTCGTCCGTGAGCCGTGGCGCCCCGCTCCAGGTGCCCGAACCGAAGTCCAGCAGGAAGGCCTGCCCCTCCGGCCCCACGAGCAGGTTGTCACCCTTCACATCCCGGTGCAGGCAGCCCGCCTGGTGCGTCGCATCGAGCGCTTGGGCCAGTTGTGCGATCAGCCGGAGCACCTCGCGAGAGGTGGGGTTGTGCGCGGTGGCCCACGCGTACAGCGGCGCCCCCTCCACCCAGGGCATGACCAGATAGGCCAAGAGGCCCCTTCCGGGCGACCGCCAGACCCCCTGATCCAGAAGCGCTGGTACGCATGGATGACGGACGCGCAGCAGCAGCTCTGCCTCTCGCGCGAAGCGAAGATCGCGAGGATGCAGCGCGAGTTTGAGCGCAACGTGGCCGGACTCCTCTGCTCCCGCGCTGACGGCGCGATAGACGGCGCCATAGGTGCCGCGGCTCCGCAGGCTCACCACGCGCCAGGCGCCCACCTTCGTCCCCGATGGCAGGGCGGCGGGGTTCAACTCGGGGCCGCGCGTCAATTCCATCCGGTGCCTGGCCCCAAGTCAGGGGCTCCTCCCGCCACCACCCTACCTTCTCAGTCGTGCCGCGTCAGCCCATTCTCATGAATCCACTCAACACCGAGTTTGGAGAAAGGGCGACGAAATCTGTCGAAGGCATCCAGGTCCCTACACACCAAGATGCGCTGTCGAACCTATCGGCATCAACTTCTCCGCTCGTCATGCACCGGACAACTGACTGAGTCAGGGCATACCGGCATCTGTTGATGGCTGCGGGCCTTCTGACGTACCGGCGTCCACGGACTGCAGCGGGGCGCGCTCGGCACGGACCTCCACATGCGCGATCCGCTTCCCCTCGAAAGAAAGCAGCGAAACTTCGGCTTGGATGCATTCCGGACCAGGCTTGGTGAACAACAGGAAGTGCATTTGGGTGCCGTACCAATAGCCGCTGTTCAAGATGAGTCGTTCCTCTTCGCGAGCGGCCGGACGGAACCCATCCATGGTCACAAACGACACCAACTGCCCCGTGGCACAATCCGCCACGGAATCGACGTTGATATCAGCACCAGAGTCCAGTCGCTTATCCAAACGCAGACCATCGACCAATGACCCCACTAGCAGCCTTCCAGAAAGGATGCGTCCGTCATACTGGCTATTGTGAACTTCCAAGACCGCGAGCGGACTCTGCTGCGTATCCTCCGACATACGCTCCGACTCAGCCACTCCAATGTAAGCGGCCTCTTTGTTTCCAGAGAAGAGAGTGCCCGTACAGGCAATCATCAGCCAAGGGATGACCCACGCCAGCTTGATGACAGTTATTCGCATAGAACCAGCCCGTTGCTCCTGACGACACACTCACACTCACGTATCGTCGTTGTATCTCCAGGGACACCACCCCCTCGCCCATGCCGCCACCCGCAGGAGTGCGCCAGCTCGTGGACAATCACCTGGAGGATGCATTTGAAGGAGGCAGGTTCTTCACACCAGTGGGCTTCTTTCACCGGAGAGGATGTGGTGGTTGATGCCAAGGGAGCATCTACGTAGGCCAGGATGTTCTTCTTCCTGAGCTTGCTTTCCTCCTTGCATAGCTTCCGAATCTCCTCACCACACTTCACGGTCGCATCGCCGCACTGCCGAGTGACACAGGCTCTGAGTTCTCCATTGCTGATCACCAAAGCGGCCTCACGACATTCCTCAACGGTAGGCAGCGTGACCGTCGCGGGACAGTTCGTTTGCATGGGAGTACCGGGCTGGCGCGGAGTCGCGCATCCGGCCCACACCATGAAGCCCAGCAACCAGAGCCCTCGAAGCATAGCTTTCCGTCAACTCGCCGGAGGCACGGGCGCGGTCGGTGAGCGCAGCGTCTCGGCCGGCAGTTCCGGCGCCGCCGCGTGCCGCATCAGCGACTCGATGGGCTTCGGGTCTGCCATGCGCCGCGCCATCTCCAAGAGCACCATCTGGCTGCGCACGGGTGCCCCATCCTGCCCCACCGGTACATACGTCCCCTCGCGCTGCAGCCTTCGCGCCTTCACGTTGTCCTTCAGCCCCACCCCCAGCACCTCGTCCAGCAACCGCTGCCTCAGCGCCGGCTCCTCCACTGGGAACATCGTCTCGATGCGCCGCACGAAGTTGCGCGGCATCCAGTCCGCGCTCGACATCCACACCTCCGCCTGGGCCCCTTCCCCAAACGCGAACACCCGGCTGTGCTCCAGGAACCGATCCACCACGCTCGTCACCCGGATGTTCTCGCTCACCCCGGGCACTCCCGGCCTCAAGCAGCACACGCCTCGAACCAATAGATCGATGCGCACCCCCACCTGACTCGCCACATACAGCGCGCGAATCACGCTCGGGTCCACCAGCGAGTTCATCTTCGCCACGATGCGCGCCGGCTCTCCCTTCTTCGCCTTGTCCACCTCGCGCTGGATCAGCGACAGCACCTTCTCCTGCAACCCCATCGGCGCCACCGCCAGCCGCTTCCACTGCGGCGCCGTCGAGTACCCCGTCAGCATGTTGAACAGCGCCGTCACGTCCTCGGCGATCTCCTGCCGCGTCGTGAACAGCGACAGGTCCGTGTATTGCCGCGCCGTCGTCGGGTTGTAGTTCCCCGTCCCCAGATGCACGTAGCGGCGAATCCCGTTCCCCTCACGCCGCACCACCATCGCCACCTTGCAGTGCGTCTTCAGGCCGATCAGCCCGTAGACCACGTGGACCCCGTTCTCTTCCATCCTCCGCGCCCAGGCGATGTTGTTCGCCTCGTCCAGCCGCGCCTTGATCTCCACCAACACCGCCACCTGCTTGCCGTTCTCCACCGCTCGCGTCAGCGCCCGAGCAATGGGGCTGTCTCCGCTCGTCCGGTACAGCGTCTGTTTGATCGCCAGGACGTTCGGGTCCTCCGCCGCCTCCTCCAGGAAGCGCACCACCGGATCGAACGACTCGTAAGGGTGGTGCAGCAGCAAGTCCTTCTTGGCGATGACGCTCAGCACCGGCTCCTCGTCCCGCAGCACCGGAGGCACCGCCGGAACGAACGGCTCCACCCGCAGCTCCGGCCGCGCATCCAAGTCCGTCAGCGTCATCAAGTCCGAAGGCTGCAACGGCCCGTGCAGCCGATACACATCCGGCGTGCCCAGCTTCAGCGCCGCCGCCAGTGCCGCCTCCAGCTCCGCGCTCGCCGCCGCGTCCAGCTCCAGCCGCACCGCCGCGCCCCGGTCCCTCCGGCGCAGCTCCTCCTGAATCGTGGAGAGCAGATCCGCGCTCTCCTCCTCGTCCACGTTCAAGTCCCAGTTGCGCGTCACGCGGAAGGCCGCCGTCTGCTCCACCGCGAAGCCTGGGAACAGCTCCCCTGCGCACAGGGAGATCAACTCCTCCAGCGGCAGCACCGCCAGCACCACGCCCTGCGGCGCCGGCAGCGGCACCAACCGGCTGAGCACGCTGGGCACCTGCACCACCGCCAGCGAGGTCTCCCGCATGTTGCGCTTGCGCTTGGGCCCCTCGCGCCGCAGCAGCACCGCCACGTTCAACGACTTGTTGCGCAGGTGCGGAAACGGGTGCCCCGGATCCACCGCCAGCGGCGTGAGCGCCGGAAACACCGAGGAGCTGAAGTACGTCTTCGCCGCCGCCTTCTGCTCCGACGTGAGCTTGTCCCGCGTCAGCACCGCCACCCCGTGGCTCGCCAGCTTCGGCAGCAGCTCCTCGCGCCACAGCCGGTACGCCGCGTCCACCATCGCGTGGACCCGCTCGCTGATGGCCGAGAGCTGCTCCGCCGGCAACATGCCGTCCGCCGCCGTCTCCGCCACGCCGCTGGCCAACTGCTGCTTCAACCCCGCCACCCGCACCATGAAGAACTCGTCCAGGTTCGAGGTGGTGATGGCGAAGAACTTCAGCCGCTCGTAGATGGGCAGGCTCGCGTCCGCCACATCCGCCAGGACTCGCTCGTTGAAGGCAAGCCAGGACAGCTCGCGGTTGATGAAGAGCTGGGGGTCGTTGAGATCCACGAAGACAGACTCTTGCATGGAAAGGCCCACGTCACGTCACGGACGTGTCACAGGGGACCCACCCCGCCAACGCTCCGGCAGGGACTGCATCCCCCTCGCGTTGGAGCCGCTACACTGCCGCCCTCCTGTTTATGCCCACTTCGACGATCCAGCCCGTCCTCGCCGCCATCGACGTCGGCACCAATGCCGTCCGCCTGGAGCTCGCGCGTCCGGATCCCGACGGCGCCCTCGAGACGCTCCACCAGGAGCGAGACCCCATCCGTCCGGGCGAGGGCGTCTTCTCCACCGGCTCCATGCCCAAGGAGACGGCGGACCGGCTGCTGTCCACCCTGCGCCGCTACTCCGCCCTGTGCCGCCGTCACAAGGCACGCGTGCGCGCCGTGGCCACCAGCGCCCTGCGCGAGGCGCGCAACCGCACCGAGGTCGTCCGTCGCGTGCGCGAGGAGGCCGGGCTGGACCTCGAGGTCGTCAGCGGCAAGGAGGAGGCGCGCCTCATCTGCCTCGGCGTGCTGCACCGCAAGCCGTCCGATGCGCGCTCGCTGCTGGTGGACATCGGCGGCGGCTCCACCGAGGTGGCCACCGCCACCGGTGAGCGGCCCGACAACCTGTGGAGCCTCGCCCTGGGCGCCGTGCGCCTCACCGAGGTGTTCGACGCCTCCAAATCCGTGACGCCCAAGCAGCTGAAGCTGATGCGCAGCTTCGTGGCCGAGGTCATGCGCAAGACGCTGCCCGAGAAGCTCCCCAAGGTGCCCCGCGTGGCCCTGGGCTCCTCGGGCACCATCAACGGGGTGGTGGGCTTTGCCTCCGCCGACGGCGCCGGCAGCGCCACCGCCCGGCAGATCAGCCACGCGGTGGAGACCCTGGCGGAGATGTCTCCGGAGCGGCGCCGCAAGCGCTTCGATCCCCGCCGCGCCGACATCATCGTCTCCGGCGCCGTCATCCTCGAAGGCGTGGTAAAGCACCTGGGCGTGGAGTCGGTGGCCGCCGTCAACCGCGGCCTCCGCGACGGCCTGCTGGTGGACCTGCTCTACCGCCAGGACGCCTCGCGCGCCGACCACAGCCTGCGGGAGGCGGCGCTGGCCATCGGGCGGCGCTTCTTCTTCGACGAGAAGCACTCGCGCCAGGTGGCCCGGCTGGCCCTCGCCCTGTTCGATGACCTGGCGGCGCTGCACCACCTGCCCCTGTCCACCCGGCCGTACCTGGAGGTCGCCGCGCTGCTGCACGACATTGGCACCGCCGTGAGCCACGAGCGCCACCACAAGCACACCTATTACCTCATCCACAACGCGGACATCCCCGGCCTGGCCGACCGCGAGCGCGAGCTGGTGGCCCGCGTGGCCCGCTACCACCGCCGCAGCGCCCCGGACCTCGCCCACTCCGGCATGGAGGGCCTGACCGCTCCCGAGAGACGCACGGTGCGCAAGCTCGCCACCCTGCTGCGCCTCGCCAACTCGCTGGACCACAGCCACCAGCAGCCCATCAAGTCGCTCAAGGCCACCAAGAGCCGCGAGGGCGTCTCCCTGCACCTGTCCGCGCACAAGCCCGTGGACCTGGAGCTCTGGAACGCCGAGCGCGAGGTGGCCAACTTCCGCAGCGTCTACGGCAAGCGGCTCTCGTTCCACGCCAGCCGATAGCGCTCGACCCCTCCCCTGCCCTCCAGAAGAGGCGGCGCCGCGCGCTTTGCCCTCCCCCGGCCGGATGGCCAGCCTCCATGGCGCAGGGCTCGCCGTGCGGGCGCGCCCGTACCCTCCCAGCGCCCGGTTGGGGGAAGGAGCTGCGCGCGATGAAAGCCGTCGTTTTCCATGGAATCGGTGACATCCGGCTCGAGGAAGTCGAGGAGCCGCGAATCGAGAAGCCCACGGACGCCATCGTCCGCCTGAGCGCCAGCGCCATCTGCGGCACGGACCTGCACATGATTCGCGGCACCATGCCCGGCATGCGCCCCGGCACCATCCTCGGCCACGAGGGCGTGGGCTACATCGAGGAGCTGGGCGAGGACGTGCGCAACTTCAACGTGGGCGACCGCGTCGTCATCCCCTCCACCATCGCCTGTGGCAGCTGCGTGTACTGCCGCGCCGGCTACTACGCCCAGTGCAACGAGGCCAACCCCAACGGCGCCCAGGCGGGCACCGCCTTCTTCGGCGGCCCGGAGATGACGGGCCCCTTCCACGGCATGCAGGCCGAGAAGGTACGCGTGCCCTATGCCCACGTGGGCCTGGTGCGCGTGCCCGAGGGCGTCACCGATGAGCAGGCCATCCTCCTGTCGGACATCTTCCCCACCGGCTACATGGGCGCGGAGCTGGCGGAGATCAAACCCGGAGACACCGTGGCGGTGTTCGGCTGCGGCCCCGTGGGCCAGTTCGCCATCGTGAGCGCCAAGCTCCTGGGCGCCGGCCGCGTCTTCGCCATCGACTGCCACGACGACCGGCTGGAGATGGCGCGCGCCCAGGGCGCGGAGATCATCAACTTCGACGCCGAGCACCCCGTGGAGACGCTGCTGCGGCTCACCGGCGGCATCGGCGTGGACCGCGCCATCGACGCGGTGGGCGTGGACGCCATGCACCCGCACCACGGGCCAGCCGCCAAGGAGGCCAAGGCCGAGAAGTCGGAGTTCAAGCGCGAGGTGAAGGAGGTGGCCCCCAAGACGAACCCGGACGGCGGCAACTGGGTGCCAGGGGATGCGCCCGCGCAGGCGCTCATCTGGGCCGTGGCGGCGCTGGCCAAGGCGGGCACCCTGTCCATCATCGGCGTCTACCCGCAGACGGCGCGCACCTTCCCCATCGGCGAGGCGATGAACAAGAACCTCACGATGAAGATGGGCAACTGCAACCACCGCAAGTACATCCCCAAGCTGCTGGAGCTGGTGCGCACCGGCGTGGTGGACCCCACCGCCATCCTCTCGCGCGTGGAGTCGATGACGAGCGCCATCGACGCCTACCGCAACTTCGACCTGCGCAAGCCCGGCTGGCTCAAGGTGGAGCTCGAGCCGCCCATGCTCACCTGAGCCCCGCTGGAAAGGCAGAGGCCCGACACTCTCGAAGGAGTGCCGGGCCCTCTTTGCGCGGGAGGAGGGGGTCGATACCTCCCGCGCGGTCACCGTGAGGAGCGCCTCGGGCGCTCGGGACTACCGGTACACCGTGTAGCCGGCGGCCGCGCCGTCGTCGATGCCACCGCGGCCCGACTGGTCGTGCGGCACCACGAACTTGCAGGTGGCCGTCTGCTGGGCGCCGGAGCTGTCCGTCACCTTGAAGCGCACGCCGTACACCCGGCCGTTGCCCTTGCCCTGACGCTCGGCGCGGAGCTTGAAGCTGCTGGCGCCGGTGATCTCGATGTCGTCATCCGTGTTGCCGTCGCCGTTGCCGTTCGCGTCCTCGGGCTCGTCGCTGTAGATGGAGAGGATGGTGCCCATGGTGTTGATGTTGCCGTTGCTGCCGCCGTTGTCGCCGCAACCGCCCCCATCATCGTCGCCGCACGTGGTCTGAACCGAGGCGCAATCCGAGAGACGGAAGGACTGCATCTTGTGGTTCGGCGGCCAGATCTCCTGCGTGGGCTTGACCGTCACCGTGGTGGAGCAGGCGTTCACCACCGTCACGGACCGCGTCACCGAGGCGGACAGGCCCACCGCGTCCTGCACCCGGTAGGTCAGGGTGTAGGTGCCAGCCACCGCGGTGTTCACCGAGCCCGTCTTCACGATGGCGCTCGTCAGGTTGCCGGCGCAGCTGTCCGAGGCCGTGGCGCCCGGATCCGTGAAGGACGCGCCGCGATTGACGCTCATGGAGGCGGAGCCCACCAGGGCGATGCTCGGCGCCTTCGTGTCGTTCACGGTCACCGTGCGCACCACCGAGGCCGCGTTGCCCGAGGCATCCTGCACCCGGTACGTCAGCGGGTAGGCGCCGCGCACCGCCGCGTTCACCGAGCCCGTCTTCACGATGGCGCTCGTCAGGTTGCCGGCGCACACGTCGCTGGCCACCGCACCAGCCTCCGTGTACTGGCCCACGCCGCACTCCAGCGTCTGCGCGGCCGCGCCGTTGAGCGCGATGCTCGGCGCCTTGGTGTCCGCCACCTGCACCGCGCGCGCCACCGAGGCGCTCAGGCCCGCGCCGTCCTGCACCGAGTAGTTCACCGTGTAGCTGCCCACCGCCGCCGCGTTCACCGCGCCGGAGGTGACGATGGCGCCCGTCAGGTTGCCCGAGCAGACATCCGCCGCCGTGGCGCCCGGGTTGCTGAAGCTGTCCACGCCGCACTCCAGCCGCATCGACGCCGCGCCCACCAGGGCGATGCTCGGGGCCAGCGTGTCATTCACGCTCACCGTGCGCACCGCCGAGGCCGCGTTGCCCGAGGCGTCCTGCACCCGGTACGTCACCGCGTAGGCGCCACGGGCCGCCGCGTTCACCGCGCCGCTCTTCACGATGGCGCTCGTCAGGTCGCCCATGCACAGGTCGCTGGCCACCGCGCCGGCCTCCGTGTAGTGGCCCACGCCGCACTCCAGCGCCTGGGTCGCCGCGCCGTTGAGCGTGAGGCTCGGCGCCTGGGTGTCCGCCACCTGCACCGCGCGCGCCGCCGAGGCGCTCAGGCCCGCGCCGTCCTGCACCGAGTAGCTCACCGTGTAGCTGCCCACCGCCGCCGCGTTCACCGCGCCGGAGGTGACGATGGCGCTCGTCAGGTTGCCCGAGCAGGCGTCCGCCGCCGTGGCGCCCGGGTTGTTGAAGCTGTCCACACCGCACTCCAGCCGCATCGAAGAGGCGCCGTTCAGCGTCACGCTCGGGGCCAGCGTGTCATCCACGTTCACCGTGCGCACCGCCGAGGCCGCGTTGCCCGAGGCATCCTTCACCGAGTAGCTCACCGCGTAGGCGCCGCGCGCCGCCGCGTTCACCGCGCCGCTCTTGATGATGGCGCCCGTCAGGTCACCCGCGCAGGCATCGCTGGCCACCGCGCCGGCCTCCGTGTACTGGCCCACGCCGCACTCCAGCGCCTGGGTGGCCGCGCCGTTGAGCGCGAGGCTCGGCGCCACCGTGTCCGCCACCCGCACCTCGCGGCTCACCGAGGCCGTGTTGCCCGCGCCATCCTGCACCCGGTAGTTCACCGTGTAGCTGCCCACCGCCGCCGCGTTCACCGCGCCGCTCTTGGAGATGGCGCCCGTCAGGTTGCCCGCGCAGGCATCCGCCGCCGTGGCGCCCGCCTCCGTGTACTGGCTCAGGCCGCACTCCAGCGTCTGCAGGGCCGCGCCGTTGAGGTCGATGCCAGGCGAGCGCGTGTCCACCATCGTCACGGAGGTGGCGCACGTCGCGTCATTCGTCCCGTCGTTGGCCAGCCACGTCACCGTGCGCGGCGTGCCCAGCGCGTAGGACTCGCCCTCCATCAGGTACGTCACGAACGGGGTGCCGCAGTTGTCCGTCGCCGTGGCCGGGTTGTGCTCCGGAGAGACGCTGCCCATGCCGCACTCGAAGGAGCGGGCCGCCGGGCAAGAGATCTCCGGGGCGATGCTGTCCACCACGTTGATGGTGGCGGTGCAGCTGCCCACCAGCCCGTGCGCGTCCGTGCAGGTCAGCGTGGCGGTGTACCGGCCGATGCCGAAGGAGGTCACGTCCTGCGTGCAGCCCACCAGGTCCCCGTCCGCGTCATACGAGCCGTCGTCGATGGAGCCGCCCGCGCCGCAGGTGCCGGCCGGCGTGCCCAGCGTCAGGTGCTTGCACACGGCCACCGGCGGGCGGCGCGTGGGCGGAGGGGGCGGGGGCGGCGTCGGCAGCAGCCGGCAGGAGCGCGGGCACACGCCCTTGCCGTTATCGAAGCCCAGGTCGCAGTCCTCACCCTCGTTGACGACGCCATCGCCACACCAGTCCAGCCGGCACGTCGCCGAGCACACCGAGCCCAGAGCGCCGCTCTCCTGGCCCAGATCGCACTCCTCGTCCTCCTGCTGCTCCCCGTCACCGCAGCCCACCAGCGTCACGCCGCGCGCCAGCACGTAGGGGGCGCCGAACGTGCCGTCCGTGAAGTCGTGCCCGCCCTGGTGCGCCCCGCGCGAGCTCTTCTCGTACACCGCGATGGACCAGGGGGAGAAGTCGGCCATGGGGAAGGTGTCGAACGCGGCGCCCACCGAGCAGGCCCAGTTGGACATCGTCTCGTCCGAGAGCGCATCCAGCGTCGGGTGCGAGGCAACGATGTGGGCCTTGCCGTGGCAGCCGCCGCTCTGCACCGAGAACTGGCCGAAGGGCTCCAGCAGCTCCACGTGCGTGTTGGGCGCCGCGTTCTGGTAGTAGCAGCTCAGCGAGGCGTAGAAGCCCGTCTTGCCGGACAGCCGGGAAGCGAACTGGATGGACTTCTCCGTCACCTGCCCCGGGGCGCCGTTATGCACCGGCGCCGTGCCCGAGATGAGGATGTTGCCGTTGACCACCGGGCCCCACACGTGGCGGTTGGCCACCGCCGCCGACACCGCCTCCAGGTTCGCGCACGAGGCATCGCCCAGGACGATGGCGCGGTAGGCGCCGAACTCCTCGGCCGACATCATCGCCCACTGCTCCGGGGTGGCGAGGACCGCCGTGTAGCCCAGATCGCTGACCGCCTGGAACTCGGCGCTCTGCGCACCGCCCGTCACCGTGCTGTCCAGGATGAGCACCTGGTTCGTGCTGAACACCGCGTCCTGGCGAGTGGCCAGGGCACGGTGCGACTCGGTGGGAACCGACTCCTGACCACAGGCAGCGGTCAGGGCGACCATCAGCAGTGACGCTTTCCACAAGTTTGCGCGGCTCATGTGGCACTCCGGGGTGGGCTGATGTAGGACGTGGGCTGAAGGATTCCAGCTGCCCGCGAATATTCTATCTATGTACGAAACCCGGAAAACAGTCAAGCGCAGCTGAACTTTTACAGTAGGAAAGGTCTTCAAAGCAGGTTTACCCAGCGTGAAAACGCTGAGACACACCTATTTTCAGTAGGTTACGGGACTCCAGGTTCAGGGATCGAGGATGAGGCAGGCGTCGCCGAACTCGTGGCCCAGGTAGCCGAGCGCCTCGGCCCGCTTCGCCGCCTCCTTTAATAGGGGCTGCGGCGCGAAGGCCTGGAGCAGGGTGTAGTGACTGGTGGTTGGCTCGTGTACACCGGTGAGCAAGCCCTGCACCACGCGAAGCTGGAAGCCTGGCCCCAGGAGCAGGTCCGTCACCCCTTCGCCGGGCGTGAGGGTGCCTCCCCCCTGGGCGGCGCGTCCTTCCAGGGCGCGGACCACGGTGGTGCCCACGGCGATGACGCGCCCGCCGCGCTCCCGCGTGGCGTGGATGGCCTCCACCGTGGCCGAGGGGAGCTCGAAGCGCTCGGGGCGAGGCAGCGCGGCGTCGAGCGCCGGGTCTCCGGTGGAGGACAGCCCGGCGGCGTGGGTGAGGGAGGCGAGCTGCACGCCGTTGCGCCGCAGCTCGAGCAGCATCGCCCACGTCAGCGGCAGTCCCGCGGACGGAGGCTCCACCGCCCAGGGCCGGGCCGCGTACGCCGTCTGGATGTGCCAGAGCGAGAGCGGACCCGCGAGGTACGAGTACTGAACGGGGCGACCGGCGCGGTACAGCCCGGCCCACAGCGCGGCGCCCTCGGCGTCGAAGGCCACTCGCAGCAGGCGGGGAGAAGGCGGCAGCACCTCCACCACGCGCGCCGTCAGCGGGCCCAGCAGCAAGCGGGCACCCACGGGCAACACGGGCGGAGGAGGCCGATCCTCGGTGCGCATCCGCCAGTCACCCGCGCCGAAGAGCACCGCCGTCCATGTCCCCTGGGGCTCACGCGCGAGGAGCCGCAGTTCGAGCGCCGCGCCCTCCTCCGTCTGGCCCTGCAGGGAGGCCGGGAGCGTGGCCGCGTCGTTCATCACTAGCAGGTCTCCCGAGCGCAGCAGCGTGGGGAGCTGCTCCACCCGGGTGTCTTGGATTTCCCCGGTGGCCGGCGCGACGCGCAGCAGCCGGGCCGCCTCCGGGCGCTCTCGAGGCCAGCGCGCGGCGTTCATGCGGCCTCCAGACGCGCGGCTTCCAGGCGGCTGCCCGTGGGCACGGCCTCGGCGCGCTCGATCAAGGTGACGAGGCGGGCGGCCACATCTTCGGGACGCGCCAGCGTGGCGGGGTCGGCCTCCGGCAAGGCGTCGCGGTGCATCCGCGTGTCCATGTCGCCCGGGTCTACGTTGAGGAAGCGCACCCCGGTGGCCTCCAGCTCCGCGGCCCAGATGCGGCCCAGGTGCTCCAGCGCCACCTTGGAGACGCCATACGCGCCCCAGCGCGGGTAGGCAGACACGGCCGCGTCCGAGGTGAGGTGGACCACCAGGCCCCCGCCGCGCAGCGCCATGGCACCGGCCACCGCCTTGGTGAGGCGGAAGGGCCCCACCACGTTCACCTCCAGCACGCGCGTGAGGTCCTCGCACGCGGTGTCCAGCAGCAGCGGCAGCGGCGTGGGCCCCAGGGTGCTGGCGTTGTGCACCAGCACGTCGATGGGCCCCACCAGCGCGCTGGCCGCGCCCACCAGCGGGTAGATGGCCTCCTTGTCCCCCACGTCGTAGGCCAGCGCATGCGCCTCGTGCCCTTCCGCGCGAAGGGCGGCCGCTACCGCCTCTATCTCTCCCGCGTTGCGCGACACCCCCACCACGCGCGCCCCCTTGCGCGCCAGCCGCTTCAGCAGCGCCTCACCCAGCCCCCGGCTTGCTCCCGTCACCAGTACCGCCTTGCCCTCGAGCTTCATCGTGACTCCTCCTGTGCCTCATGGAGTACACGTGTTCCGCCCATGGATTGGCTTGCCTGCCAAGGCATTGGCAGAATGCCACCGCATGAGCGACGAAGAGCTGGCGGGCTGGCTGGCGCGCAACATCAAGGCGCTGCGAGAGGCGCGAGGAGCCACCCAGGCGCAGCTCTCGAAGCTGGCGGGCATTCCCCGCGCCACCTGGGCCCACCTGGAGTCAGGAGCGAGCAACCCCACGCTCGCCGTGCTCCACCGGGTGGCGAGCGCGCTCCAGGTCTCCTTGGAGGAGCTGGTGGCCCGGCCCCGGGCCAACGCCCGGTACTACCCTCGCGAGAGCCTGACCGTGCGCCAGCGCGGCGCGGGCCTGCTGCGCAAGCTGCTGCCGGATCCGATTCCGGGCATGGAGTTCGATCGGATGGAGCTGCCCCCTCGGGTGCGGATGACGGGCGTGCCGCACACCCCGGGCACGCGCGAGTACCTGGCATGCGAGGCGGGGCAGCTGGCGCTGGTGGCCAGCGGCGAGCGCTTCCTGCTCCAAGTCGGGGACGTGGTGGTGTTCCGGGGGGACCAGAAACACTCCTATGAGAACCCCGGGGACCGGACCGCGGTGGGCTACTCCGTCGTCCTGCTGGCACCGCCCTCGAGGTGAGCCGCGCCCGCGCTACGAGGTGCCCGTCACCGCGCGCAGCATCGCCATGGGCCCCACGGCGCGCACCCGCTCGAGCAACTCGCGGTTCTTCACCAGCAGCGAGCCCGCGAAGGCCAGGGAGTTGAGCGAGATGCCCTCGAAGCACTCCTGCGCGCGGGGGACCACCAGCGTCCAGTCCCGCGTGGCCAGCAGGTTGTAGGGCGTACCGGGCCGCTCGCAGCCCACGGCGCGCAGCAGGTCCAGATAGGTGGCGTGCGCCTGCGTGGGCGTCTGGGGCGGCGGCCCCAGGGCGTGGCGGAACGGCAGCGGGCCCCGAGCGATGGCCACGTCCATGGGGGTGCGGAGCCCTCCGGCGGCCAGGGGCACCGGGACGAGCTGGAGGTGCTTGTGGGGCTGGCTCGCTCCGGCGGTCCTTCCACCATTATAGAAGGCGAGCGCGTCGAACTCGGCCATGCCGCACAGCAGCGCCTCGAAGTCGGCCGGGGTGAGCAGCTCGTCCTGGTCCTCGTAGTCCCGGGTGACGAGCAGCGCGTGGTGCTCGAAGACGTTGAACTTGTTCAGCAGACACACGTGCGCGGGCGGCACGTGGCCCACGAACAGGTCCTCCTCATAAGGAGGCAGGAACGGGTTCTTCGGCGGCTTGCCCTGCGCCGGAGGCTGCGCGGCCCGCGCCTTGCGCTCCAGGCTGGAGACGACCCGAACGAGGAAGGGAACGCCCTCGTCCTCGACGTGCTCCACCTCGGTGTGGATGGGCACGAGCGCGCCGCTGGCCAGGGCCCGTTCGGTGCGCTGGACGATGGCGCTCCAGAAGGTGCCTCGCGCGAAGAAGGGAGGAAGCTCGCTCATCGGCCCACCGTATCGCGCCCGTAGTACCACGCCGTCAGGGCGAGCCTCGGCGCGTGCGCGGGCAGCACCTCGTGCTCCAGCTTCTCACTGAGGAAGACCACCAGCCGGTCCAACGTGGGCGCCACCTCCACCGTCCCCTCCTCCAAGAACAGCCGGAGCTGGCCGCCATGCTCGGGGCGCCAGTCCGGGTTGGCGTAGAAGATCGCCGTCACCCGCCGGTTCGACTGGCCAGGGAAGGCGTCCCGGTGCCGCACATAGCGCGCCCCCTCGCCGGGATACCAGGCGAGCTGAACATCGAAGCGGCCCAGCCCCAGGTAGGCCGCCGCCGAGAGCGACTGCCCCAGCGCCTCGAAGGCCTCCCACAGGGAGCCCAGCGCCGTGCTGCCCGGCTCTGGCGTCACCCAGGTGATGAAGTCTCCGCGCACGGAGGTGTCCTCGGTCCGGTCCGCGCCGCGACGAATGCCTGCGGGCCGCAGCGCTCCAGCCTCCACCCGCGCGAGTGCCGCCGCGTGGACGGCGCTCGCCCGCTCCCTGCCCAGGAAGGCCTCTCGCGTGAAGAAGCCCTGCGTGCCCAGCGCTTCGATTTCCTCGTCTCGG
Source organism: Hyalangium ruber (assembly GCF_034259325.1). NCBI lineage: Bacteria > Pseudomonadati > Myxococcota > Myxococcia > Myxococcales > Archangiaceae > Hyalangium > Hyalangium rubrum. Next base: position 56,998 of record NZ_JAXIVS010000022.1, read on the forward strand.
AGCTCCATGTGTTCACCCGCACCGTGCCCCAGACGCGGCCCTCTGTCAGCCGGAGTAGACTTGGGGACATGAGGCTCATCCTGCGGATCCTCCCCGTCGTGCTCGCCGCCGTCCTGGGTGCGGTGGGTGCCTTCGTCGCGCTGCGCCCCTCACCGAAGCTCCTGCCGGACCCGCCGGCCCTGGTGCTCCAGATGCGCGAGGTGACGCGGCTGGAGACGCTGGATGTCTCCCTCTACAAGAAGGTGAGCTTCAGCCCCGAGCCCACCGCCTCGGACGCGCTCTGGAAGGACGTCATCCACTGGGCCGCCTACTCCCTGCGCACACCCCGGGGCCGCGCCATCGTCTTCGCCGACGTCCACCTGGGCTATGACTTCCAGCGCGTCGACACCTCGTCGCTTCGCGTGACGGGCACCCGCGTGGAGGTGGTGCTGCCACCGCTGGAGGTGAAGGTGGAACTGCGCCCGGGGGAGACGGAGATCATCGACTCCAACCTGGACAGCGCGCAGACGGCGCAACTGCTGGAGCGCGCCCGCCTCGCCTTCGAGAAGGAGGTGCGCGGCGATGTGCGCCTCCAGCAGCGCGCGCGTCAGTCCGCGGAGCGCTCGCTGCGCGGCCTGTTCCTGTCGCTGGGCTTCAACGAAGTGCGCTTCGTGGACCAGCTCACCCAGGCCTCGGCGGGGTAACGCGCCCCGCGCACCGCCCTGGCCCAAAGGGGACTGATGATGTGGGTGACAGCGCTACACACCCTCTGCGTATAGCGCCTCGGAGCGCAAGCCGAGGGCTGCCGCTACAGTCGCGTCAGCCCCTCGGCGGTGAGGCGAAAGAGGCCGGGGATTCCATCCGGTGCGTGGCCCACCTTCGCCAGCGCCTCGCACTCGGCCTCATCCCCCTCGCGGCACACCAGAGCGAATTCGCGGTGCCCCAGGCTCACCCGCAGGGGACCTTCCCCCGCCTGCTGCACCAGACGCCGCCGCTGCTCGGCGGTGAGCAGCCGCGCGCCATCATGCCCGTCTCCCTCCGCCACGGCCCACAGGCCGCTGAACGCCTCGGCCAGCCGCACCATGCCCCGGTCCAGCACCACGGGGTGAACGGGCGCCGGAGCGGCCTCCAGGTTGCGCCATGCCGCCTGCTCCACCGCCTCCGTGCTCAGCCCGGCGGTCTCCAGGGCGGACACAGGCAGGTAGCGCACGTACTGCGCATCCTCCAGCACGAAGAAGACCTCCAGCCCGGCGGGCCCCGGGCGGTGCAGCGCTCCCACGGCCTGAGCCTCGAAGCCCGCCGGTCTCAGCACGGGCCGGAGCCGCGACTCCAGCGTGGTCGCGTCTCCTCCGAGCCCGGTGCCCATGCCGCCCAACTGCCGGGCCAGGTCCTCGACATAGGCCGTCAGCCCACTCCGGCCGCCGGGATAGGCGCCATACAGCGAGGCCACATCCACCCGGGCCAGCTCGCCGCTCTCGAGTTTCACCAGCACGTTGCGTCCCTGGAGGCGGAACTTCACGCCTGCCCGCCTCAGCGCCGCCGCCAGCGCCGCATTGAACTCAGGGCGCAGCACCTGCTCCTCGGGCTGTGCCGGAGGAGGCAGCTCCACCGCCTCCAGCTCTTCCTTCAGGAGCCGTGCCTCCTCGTCGAACGGGTCACGCTCCAGCACGTCGCGGACATACTCCTGCGCCCTCCCCTTCTCGCCCCGGCGCAGCGCCAGCACGGCCAGCACCTTGATGGCCTCGGGGTCTCCGGGGCTCAGCGCCAGCGCTTCCCGCAGCGCCACCTCCGCATCGCCGTAGCGGTCCAGCCCGAGCAGCGCCCGAGCTAGGCCCAGGCGCACCTGCAAGTCCTTCGGGAAGTCGCGCCGCAGTCGCTCCAGCAGCGGCAGGGCCTCGCGCTCGGCGCCCGCGTTGACGAGGGCATGCGCCACGGTGAGCCACAACGTGGCGCCCGAGCTGCCCGCGGCCGCGGCCCGCAGCGCGTCCAGCTCCGCCTCGCTCAACGTCTCGCCCAGTTCCACCTTGCGGCGGAGGCTCTCCAGATTGCCGCTGCTCACAGCGCGACTCTAATCCATCAGCGCCTGGGGGCGTTCGGGCATCAGCATCCGAAGAACCTCGGCCGCCCGCTCCCAATAGCCGTCCTCCACCTCCTGCCCGAGCTGCACGGAGAAGAGCACACCTCTCTCCCCATGGAGAAACCAACGGAGTTCATCCCATGTCCGGGTGGGGCGCTCCGTCTGGAGACAAGCCTTCAAGTCCTGGAGAGAAAAACCAAGGAACCGTGCCGCCAGCCGCACCTGGACGTCACTCCATTTCGAGCCCTCGGGTACACCATGAATGAAGAGGAGGCGCGGCTCGGGCATGGACGACAGGAGCGCGCCCAGGAAGGCCTCGCGTTCGCCTACGGGAGTGGCGACCGAGTCGGAGCGCCTGTCCGCGGGGACAGTGGAGAGCTCGAGCAAATAGACATCATCGAGCAGGTGGGGCGCGGTGTTGTCCGCGACGCGCTTGGGCTGGAGCAGATCCCGAGGAGTGCCGCCCCAAGCGAGCGCGATGAGCGAAGCAAGCCGGCCCCAGGTGCTGCGCGAGGGATTCCGGTAGAAGTCATTGGGATAGCGCTGAAAGGGAACCTCACTCCAAGCAGAGCACTCCAAGGCACCGGCCGCGACGTGGACATCCGCGTCCGCGAGCCAGAGGGCCTGGAGGAGCAACCCTTCCAATAGGAACTCAGGGCTATCCAATGTGTAGACAGGTTCGGGCCCCAAGACGAGCAGGGGCGCGGAGGGATTGCCCAATCCCACGGCCCAGGAGTTCAACAACTCCGGATGCCCGCCCGCTCGATGGAGCGGCGCGAAGGGGATCCGGAGGTCGGATGGAGCCAGTTGCCGGGTCCGCAAGACCTGGTCCAGCAGCTGAGCCAGGGTTCGCGCCACCTCTCGGAGCGCCACGCTTTGAAGAGCCCCGGAGGACCGGCTGCACAGCTCGCGAAGATGTACCAGGTACCGCCGGGCGCCCTCTTCGACCACAGAAAGATACGCCGTCCGAGCCGGGCTTCGTCCGCCTTCCATGCATGAACGATAGCACCTGCTTACCTCAAGCCCTCCAGCTCCTCGTTCCTTGCAGATTGTACTGAGCGGTGCGAGGAGTCTGGTCAGGACGCAACCCACACTCGATGGAGAAGCCATGAAGAAGGCGATCGCGGCCGCGAACCCTACGGCATACGTCGCGGCCCTCTCCGGCTGGCAGCATGCGTGTGTCACGAAGCTGCGAGCAGCCGTCCGGGCGGCAGGCCGCGCTGCGGGGCCACTCGATGAAGTGATCAAGTGGGGGCACCTGGTCTATTTGGCGCAGGGGCCGGTGCTGCTGATCCGCGCCGAGCCGACGCGCGTGCTCCTTGGCTTCTGGCACGGGAAGCGGTTGCGCGACCTCGAGCCGCGCCTGCGCCCGGGCGGCAAGTACGAGATGGCGACGCTCGAGCTCCGCGAGGGCGATGCCATGAGCAAGGCGAGCGTGCAGCGATTGACGGAGGCCGCGCTCCAGCTCAACGCCACGCTCGGCGATCCGACGCAGGCCGTGCGCGCCCGGTAGGAATACGTGCGCCGCTCACCCGCGGCTTCAACCCGGGGCGCAGGGGCCCTCGATGATGACCTTGAGGCCGTGAGGCGCGTTGGGCACGAAGGCCACCTCGAGCCCGACGCGCCGGCCCAGCTCTCGAACGATGGCCACGCCCAGGCCACTGCCGCGGGGATCCCTGCGCCGCGCCTGGCTCGAGCGGAAGAGACGCTCGCCCAGGCGCTCCAGCTCCTCGGGAGTGACGCCAGGCCCGTCATCGAGCACCGTGAGGCGAAAGCGCTCGGCCCCCACGGCCTCGAGCACCGCCACCACGTGGCCACCCCGGTGGCCATGGGTGATGGCGTTGTGGAGGAGGTTGCTCACGGCCTGCTCCAGCATCGTCGGGTTGCAGCGCACCCAGAGGGCGGCGTCCGGGTATGCGGCCTCCAGGGTCAGCTCCTTGCGGCGAGCCAGCAGCGAGAGCCGCCGGGTGACGCGCTGGACAATGGCCCCCAGCTCGGCCCGGGGATCGCCCGCCAACGGGTCCACGCCCTCGCCGAGCTGGCAGGCCAGGCGCAGGTTGTCCACGAGCGAGGTGAGGTAGACCGTGTCCTCGATGCCCTGCACCAGCAGCCCGGAGACCTCTTCCGAGGGAGCGGTCGCGGCGAGTTCCAGCGAGAGCTGCAGCGAGGCGATCGGTGTCTTCAGATCGTGGGCCACGTCGGACAGGAAACGCTCCAGCGCGTGCTTCTGCTCCTCGATGCGGGCGGCGTCCGCCACGACGCGCGCGTGGGCGGTGTCGAGCACCCGCGACAGCTCTCCCAGCTCATCGGGGAGCTTGTCCTCCGTGGACGCATAGCTCGAGCCGCCGAGCTGTCCGGCCGCCCGGTGCAGCCGACGGAGCCTCCGCAGGAGCGGCCGGATGACGGAGGTAGTCGAGAGCGCGGCCCCCAGCGAGGCGACAATCACGGCCGCCAGCAGCATCCACCGCAACCCGTACAGACGAACCGTGGTGACTGGCCACCGGCACTCGATGAGGCTGCAGGGCCCGCTCTCCGCGCCCCGCATCAGCACGGCCCCACCCCACCGCTTGCCCTCGAAGAGCGGGAAGTACAAGATGATGGGCTGCTCTTCACCCGCGGCCAGCCGTGCGACCAGGGAGGGATCGGGCCCGGTGTCCGGAGCGGCGGTCCACCCCGGGGCCAGCACCTGGCTGGCATCGAACGCCACGAGATGGAGGCCCTCGGGCAAGGTGAAGCTCCACCCCGCTGGAGCCGCCTGGCACTGGGGCACATAGGTCGCGCGCAACGCGCTGGAGAGGAAATGGGTCGTGGACCGGATGCCCGCCTCCGAGCCTCTCCGGAAGAAGAAGTAGGCCACCACCGTGGTCGTCAGCAGCCCCAGCAGCACGGAGAAGGCCACCGTGCGCCGGGCCAGCCCGCTCCAGAGCCTCATGGCTGGAGCTCCAGCTCGAAGCGGTAGCCGATCCCCCACGCGGTCTTGAGGTGTACCCCCGCCGGCCCGAGCTTCTTGCGGATGCGCGCCACGTGCGAGTCCACCGTCCGATCATCCCGCTCCTCGTTGGCCGGCAGCGCATGCTCCGCGATCTGCGCCCGGGTGAGGGCCCGGCCGGGGCGCTCGACGAGGTACAGGAGCACATCCAGCTCGTGGCGGGTGAAGGGCAGCGCACCCAGGCCGGGGCGGCTCACGGTCCGCGCGTCCAGATCGAGGGTCACATCTCCCCAGCGCAACACCTTGCGCTCACTCTCCTCGGGGACCTGAAGCCGCGCCTGGATGCGGGCGATGAGCTCCTCCATCCAGAAGGGCTTGGCCAGGTAGTCCGCAGCGCCCAGGCCGAAGGAGCGCAGCCGGGCCTCCAGTTCCTGCCGCGCGGTGAGGACGATGACGGGCACCCGGAGCCGCGTCTGCCAGGTCTCGAGCAGCGCGAAGCCGTCTGGCCCCGGGAGGTTGAGGTCGAGCACCACCAGGGCCGGCCGCTCCTTCTCCGCGGCCTGCAGCGCCAGGTTCCCGTCCGTGGCGAGCGAGACCTGGAAGCCCGCGCGCTTCAGCCCGCGGACCAGGCCCGCGGCGATGGGTGGGTCGTCCTCCACGACCAGGATGGGACCGCGTGATTCCATGCAGCTCGCCTCCAGAGGGATGCTTCCAGCATGGGGGCGCTCCTGCCCTCATTCAACCGCGCCTTCGCCGCCCTCCACAAAGTCTCCACACTCTTCGGGCTTCATGGAGTCCGTGCAGCGCCAACGCGGCGCCGCGACTCCGAGGAGGAGACACCATGAAGTGGAAGAACGTGCGCGGTATCGGCAAGGCGCTCCTATCGCTGCCCCTGATGGGGCTGATGGCCTGCGGGCAGGGCCTGCCGGAGGAGGCGGCCGCGCGGAGTGCCGCACCCGAGCCCTCGGCAGGTCCCTCTCAGGGGGCGGGGCTCCTGGCCCGCCTGGCAGCCGCGAGCGACTGCAGTATCAACCCCTTCGGCGCGCGCCTCATGCTCGGGGGCGAGTTCGAGCCCTTCGTGGCCTTCCGCTACCCCCGGGAGCCCGTCAATCACATGGCGGACACGACACCCTATGTCACGATGCTGGATCGTGTCGTGAGCAGCCCCAGCAACGAATACCTCACCGAGCAGTGGATGTACTCGGACGCCTCGAATGGGCGCTACTACACCCAGGCGCACGACGCGACGGCGGCCGACCTGAACGGCGACGGTCGGGACGAGCTCGTGCAGGCATTCCGGGACGCCGACCAGCGAATCCAGATCCTCTCCATGAGCAATGCCGGCACGGGCACCCCTTCGGTCTCCACCTGGACCACCCTTCCGGGCACTCAGATCTTCAGGGATATCCGCTGGATGGCGACCACCGCGGGAAACCTCGACCGCTCCAGCAACCTGGATGAAGAGCTCAGCTTCGGCTTCGTGCGCCCCAACGGGTTGTTCGACATCTACATGCTGGACGGCAACTCCGCGGGCGGCATCGCGCAGGCGGCGGGCCAGTTCCAGGGCTGGTGGAAGCCGAGCCTCAGCGAGGCTTCGCGCGTGAATGTGAAGTACCTGGGCGTGGCCAGCGGGGACCTCGATGGAGACAGCTACAACGACGAGATCGTGGTGGCCTTCCTCGACGCGGAGCAGATGGTCCAGCTCATCGTCCTGAAGTACCAGCAGGGCTATACGAACGAGAACAAGGCGCTCAACTACAAGGAGATCGCCTCGGCGCGCTTCATGCCGAACGCCCCCCTCACGGGAGACCTGCGGGTCGCCGTCGGCAACATCGATGGAGGCTTCCGGGACGAGATCGTGGTGGCCGCCGGCGTTGTCGACGCCGATGTCCGCATGAACACCCAGCTCCAGCTGCGCACCTTCAAGCTCGCCTTCGACACCACGGGGGCTGTGATCGGACTCACCCCCTACTCCGCCTGGGACCAGCACTTCAACTTCGACTCCCTGGCGCTGGCGGTGGGAGATACCGATCGCGACGGACTCGACGAGATCGCGCTGGCCTTCCGAGGCTACGAGTCCACGCTGAGCAGTGGCTCTCGGACCGTCACCGTGGGCTATGGCTTCAACGCGCTGACGCTGGACGCGGAGTACAACACGCTCCTCATCCACAACCACCTCTTCGACACCGCCGACTACCGCACTGGCACGGAGTTCAGGAACCTCTCCCTGGCCGTGGGGGACCTGGACAAGGACGGGTACCAGGATCTGGTGGCTTCCTTCAAAGACAACCAGAACTACCTGCAGACCGTGCGCCTCGCCGACATGGACAGCCCGGGCTCGGGGCTGCGGCTGCGGAGCACCCGGCGCGACGGCTCTCGGAAGTGGCCGAGCGACATCAAGGTCGTGCTCGGCGACTGGACCAACGACTCGATCCGGGGGTACTACGAGCCGGTCACGGGCACCCCGCTGAAGTGCCAGGTCGTCGTCGACCCGCAGATCTCCTCGGCGATCTTCGTCCCTCCGTTCTGGAAGAACATCAACACGCAGGGCCTGAGTGGTTCGATCGGGAAGTCCTCGACGGTCACCGCCTCCGAGCAGACCACCGTGACCGCGTCCTCCAGCCACTCGATCTCGAGCTATGTGGGCGTGGGGGCCGGCATCGAGGGGGTGGCGCTCGAGGCCAGCGTCCGGGTGACCGCGGGCCGCGAGTGGGGCCGCTCTCAGTCGAGCGGCCATGGCGGGAGCGACTTCACGACGATCTCCGAGGGGTGGAGTCACAGCGCTGACTTCGCGGTCATCGAAGAGCACTACTCCAAGTGCTACACCTACCAGCTCCGCCAGGGCACGCAGCCCATCGACGGCTGGTCGCGCGTCTGTGAGCCCCTGGAAGTCGACCAGGACGCGACGCAGCTGAATATCTGGGACGTCCAGTTCAGCCCGCTCAACAACACCAACACCCACCAGTGGGTGCCGATCGCCCGCGACTGGAGCAACCTGGCATTGCTCCGGTTCCCCTACGCGGCGCAGTCCAGCACCTGTGGCAAAGGGCCCGACAAGGCCGTGGATGGTCGTATCCAGCTCGACAACAACGCTTCCTCCTACGCCACCACCTGCACGAGCAGCGCCCCCTGGTGGCAGGTGGATCTGGGCTCCTCTCAGGCGGTGGGCAAGGTGCGCGTGTGGAACCGCCCTTGCGATGCCAAGTCGAACGAGCCCTGCCCGGTGGGCTTGAAGGACTTCTATGTCTTCGTCTCGGACACGGACTTCCGCACCATCTCCAGCGACCCCAACGTGCTCAAGAACGACCCGCGCGTGCATGCCTCCTTCCATGCCGGCGTGGCCATTCCCGGAATGACCTTCCTGACCTTGGCGCAGGGCCAGCCGATCACCGGGCGCTACGTGCGGATCCAGATGGCGGGGACGGGCGAGTTCTCCCTGACGGAGGTGCAGGTCTTCGGGACCAACCACGTGGAGCCCGATCGCTACCCGCGCGCCGTGCGGAACCCGACCAGGAACCCAGACACCTTCGAGGTGGAGATCTACGACAGCGTGAGCAACAAGTACCAGTGGGTGCCGATGCGGGGCAGGCTGCTGTGGAACGGTGCGGCGGACAACGTGCTGGGCACGCAGATCGTCGGTCCGGGAGGAGCCATCATCAACTGGTCGCTGACCAACGGGGGCTCCGAGTTCCTCACGGAGGCGCAGTCGTTCTCCAACACCTGGCGCGCCGGTATCTCCATGGAGGCCAGCGTCGGTGTGGCCATCAAGGTCCAGATGGGGGCCGGGTACGAGTACTCCTCGGGCATGACCGAGGAGGAGTCCCGCACGGTGTCCTACGAGAACGCCTTCGAGCTGGCAGGGAGTGTGGGCGGCTTCCCGTCGATGGTGGGCGGTCAGATCGTGCTCTGGCCCGACCAGTGCCGCTACCGGCTCCACCCCTACTACTACGAGACGACGGAGCGCTCGAAGGATGGGTTCGAGCATCGCTTCCTGGTCGTCGACTACATGGTACCGAGCTTCCTGGACCGCACCGCGGATCTGCAGCCGTGCCGTGATGGCCAGTACTCGCTGCCCTGAGTGAAGGTCAGCACCAGGTCGAGGGCGGGTTCGATTCCCGCCGCCTCCATCCCGAGAAGCCCTGCAGTCTTGAAGAGCTGCTGGGCTTCTTCGGTCCCTAGGGCTTCATGTACCATCGGCCCTCATCATTGCTGCAGGCAAGCGAATGAAACTGACCCTCTTCGCGTTGGGATGCATGTCCGCTTTGCTCATGGGCTGTGCGACTGAGGAAGGCCATGCCAGAGCTCGGGTGAGGGCCGCTACCCATTACCGGCAGGCTGGCGGCCCCGCGGGGCACTTGTTCTCTGCCCCAGAGGCTTCATCTCTCGCCGCTTCAGATCCAGGGAGACAGACTGTCACGCAGGCCAGACAAGCGCTCCTTGGGACCGTCAGCGACGTGACGCGCTCCACAGGCAGCATGGCCAACACGCTCCGCCAACTCGCGGCGAACAAGGGAGGACTTGGCGGACGGGCCAATGGCTTGTTCATCCCGTATATCGGCTATGGCGCTGGTCAACTGCAATGGATTGACGGCGCGCGCCGGGGAGCCACCACGCTGGCGGACGCAGCCTCGGAGGCCGAGGATCTGGACATGGAACTGGGCATTCTCCGGCTGAGCGGGCCCCGGCTCCAGTCCGCCATTTCCGGAGCTCTTCTTCTTGCCGCATGGCTCGATTTCCTGAGCCTCGCCGACGCAGTGCTCCAGCGATGTCCCTTTTATGGCACCGAGAGGCTCTTGGCAGACATGAGCCGCGTGCAACAACTCATCGAGCCCTCCCTGAGGGCGCTTTCATCCTTGGCGCCAGGGCATGTCGAGGCAGCGACGGTCGCGCTGCCCGAACTCATGGGCCAGCTCACCCGCGAGTTCCATTCCATTCGTGAGGCCGCGGGCGTGGCTACTGCGCGCGGCGGTCAGCTCATGACGGCGGCGCAGTTCATCGAGATGATCACTCTGATCTCGGCGATGAAGATGGCGCTGCCGCGGCAGCCTCCGTCCGTTCCCACTACACTCGGCGTGGGCTGGGTAATGGACTCCAGCGGAGTGATGATGGGCTCACGGCTCGTCGTCTCCGCCGCGTGGGTGGAGATGATGCGCCGACTCGTGCAGGCGGGCGTCCTCTCGGTTTCAGCCGTCAGCGCCGCTGTCCGCATTCACGCCGGTCAAGTGATGATGTCGCAAGCGCGACATGACCTGCCACGGGGTGTCCGTGAAGCGCTCGGCGACAGTCCCGAGGTTCGCGCCATGCACGAGACGGGTAAAGCAGGGGCTGGCATGGCCGAGCGGCCGCAGCACCATGTCCTGCCGGATGAGCATCGCGAGTGGTTCGAGAAGCGCGGCTTTACCGGCGCCATGGACATTGATCAGTTCTGCGTCGAGATGGAGGTGGCGCGTCACCAAGCGCTCCACGGCGGGGGTAATTGGCGCCTGGGCCGGATGTGGCCCGGTGAATGGAACCAGATGATCATGCGCACGCTACGAGAAGCTGAAGACAGGGCTGGCCGGATGCTGACGCAGCCCGAGGTTCTGGACATCGTCGCGTCAGCCATGAGGCGCTATAACATCCCAATGAATTTCACTCCTTGGAGAGGGCGATGACCGAGGGAGATTGGCAGGGCAACTGGAAGGCTCGCCTCTATGAACGAGTCCGTGAGCGCGGCTATGCTTCGCTCACCGCCTTTGCCGAGGCGCGTCCCACTGCCTCGCTGATTGCGCTCGCCGAGGAGCTCAGCGGGGACGACCTCAACGCGGTGCAGGTGTTCAGCGGCCTGGTTGCCGAGGCAGAGCAAAGTCATCAGCTCTCTCGCCTGGTGCGCGGACAGCTCGTGCGTGAGCTGTGGGAGGGGCTCCCCGACGGCTGGCCGGCCGTGCTGGATGACTCAAACCGTTTCAAGGTCGCCAAGGCACTTGGCTTATGGTCTGGCTTCACTCCAGAAACTCATCTGGATCGTGCTCGGCAGGCAGGGTCGGCGCTACTTGCCACACCGCCGCCGCCCGGCTGGCGCCCACTCGGTCCCGACGACGAACTTCTCCGTACGCTCTTACCAGACGAGGAAGCTTGATTCGTCGTAACCGGCATGCTCCGGTGAATGAGCGGCGGGTTCGATTGCCGCCGCTTCCACGCCGAGCAACCCGCCGCTTTCAAGGCGCCGCCCTCTGAGAAATGGGGCGGCGCTTGCATTTCGGGACCAAATCCGGTTTTTTGGGACCAAAAAAGGACCAAACCGGAGGCGGAAACGGCATGAGTACCAAGGTGTGGATCGGCAAGTGGACGGGTGGGCGGATGTTCGCGGGCAAGGACGGGCGCCCCGTCTACGTGCTGCGCAAGATGATCAACGGGCGGAACTACACGATCCACCTGGACGCGCGCAGCGAGGCGGAAGCAGAGGCGGAGCTTGCCCTGTTCGTGCGCGACCCCGAGGGCTATCGCACGCGGGGCGAGGCGCAGAAGATCAAGAATGAGTCCGCCGTCTACATGGACGCGGCAAGCGTGGCCCGCTACCTGGAGCACATGAGGAGCAAGGGGACAACCGAGCGCTACGCCAAGAACGTGGGCTTTTACTTAGCCGCGTGGGCGGAAGACTTCGCGGGGCGCGACCTGCGCACCGTCACCCTTCAAGACCTGCTGCGGGAGTTGAAGAAGCACAAGACCGCGCGCAAGAACCGGATCACGGCGCTCAAGTCCTTCTGTGCGTGGCTGCGGGAGGTAGAGGGTGCATTGACGGCGGGGGAGGATGCGTCGATCTCGCTCAAGATCCCGGTGGCCCGCCCCGAGAAGTCCGTGCGGGATAAGGGCTACAGCATCGAGACGATCGAGCGGCTGTACCGGGCGATCAGCGGGTGGGAATTCTCCAACTTCAACCGCGAGGAGACGCGGCGCCGCACGGACGTTCAATGCGTGCGTGACGTGCTGTGCATCCACGCCAAAACGGGCATGCACGGCACGGAGATCGAACGGCTGGCGCGCGGAGAGGGCAAGGTGTCCCTCGTGGAAGAACCGGGCGAGATCGCCGCAACCGTCACGTTCATTCACAAGAGCGGACAGGTCCACCGCCAGAGCATCGACCGTCAGACGTTGGGAGCGGTGCACCGACTCCAGGCGCGCGGCGCGGCTCCCGTGGACAGCCATATCCGCCGCGTGGTGCGTCGTGCGTGCAAGGCGGCGCGGCTGCCTCTGGTGAGCTTCGGGGAGCTGCGGCATAGCTTCGTTACGTGGGCCTCGGAGTGCGGACAGGAAGTGCGGCCCAAGGCGGGAGGGCTGCCCCTGGCGGCTGTTGCCGCCGTGGTGGGCCACCACTCCGCGCACACGACCAAGCGTTTTTACGAAAACGTGAAGGTGCCCCCGATGATCAAGATCCCGATCAAGCTGGAGCATCCCGAGGATCCCGTCGTGCTGCCTGTCCGCCGTGCTGCGCTCAAGCTGGCCGAATCAGCTTGAGGATCGCTGCACTCTCCCGTTTGCCCTGCCCGGTATCACGCCGGGCGGGGCGCCGCTTGAGCTTGGGGGTCTCTGGCTCGCGGTCCACGCGCTCTAGGAGTGCTTCCAGACTCTTCGCGCAGATCATCGCGGCCCTGCCCACCTTCGGCCCGCGTCGTAGTGCTCCGCTCCTCAACAACTCGAAGATCCGCGAGCGCCCGCAGCCAAGCAGGGTTTGCGCCTGCTCGATGGAAACAGCCAACGCCCGTGCAGCTTGAGCGGGCGCCGCGTTGCTGATCTTCGTGTGGATCTCGTTGACGGACTGGCGCAGCCCCCGCAGCTCCTCGTAGATGGCCCGCAGGATGTTGTCCTGTTCTTCGCCTTGCCCCTTCACGGCTGAAACTCTCCCGACTGCTGGCGGTGGGACGCCGCGCGCTTGTCGCCAGAGTGCGAGGCGCCATGCCGTGAGAGGCCAGAGCCCGCGAGGGCTAGGAGGCGAGCCGCGCGCACTCCGGGGGCACGGAGAGACGATGCGCTGCGGGTGCCGTTCACAACGGCCCGCCCCCAGCTTCGGGGGCCGCCGTCGTGTCTCACTGCACGGGCCGCGTTGTCTCGCGTCCCGCCTCGCACCGTCAACGCGACTGTCCGCGTTGGGCACTCCTGGGCAGGTGTGGCCACCGCTGGACAGGAGCGGGAGCGTGCTACCCACCTGGGGAGCGCGGGCGCCCGTCGCATCCGACGCGGGGCGTTCTGTGTAGCGTGAACCATGGCGCCCACGGTGCCCAATCGCCACGCTCTTGGACATTGGGCGTATTTAGGCAATTTCCGGCGTATGCGGGCGAACACCAGCGGATACCCGCAAACACCCTGTTTCACCGTGAAGCACCGGCGCACGTAGGCGCCGAACGTGGAGGGGGTCCCCTCCCGAGAGCCGTTACCGTCCATGTTCCACCTGCCCGCCCGCCTACCTGCCCGGCGTACCCGACAACCGACCCGGCGCGAAATTCCCACGCGCGAGACGGGAACTGGTGCGAGCGAGATCAGGCAGCGCGCAGACGCGGGATCGCCCGGTGTGACAGCGGCGCGACGCGGCGTGACGGTCGGCGTGACTGCGGCGCGACGTGGCGTGACGGTCGGGGTTTCAGCCTCGCTCGGGTTGCGAGGCGCCCTCAACGAGCCCGCCTGGAGTAACCACAGGCCCCGCCTGGAGTGACTACCGGCGTTGTTCCCGGTGTCGCCACGTGTCAGCCAACAGCGGCGCACGAATGCGCCGCACACGGAGGGTTGCCCCTCCAGGGAATCGATCTTGTTCATCACCTACCCGCCCTAACGACACGCCCAACAGCCCAAGAACTACCCAGGCCACGAGTGACACAGCGCAACGCTGTGTGTCCAGGGCACCCGCAAACCGCGACCGCTGATCGCTAAGAGCGCAGCCAAGCAACCGAGGAGCACGCGGGCGAACGGGCGAGAGTGGAGAGCACCCGCGCCGCGCGGCCATCACTCCGCGAGGCCCATGTCCGGTGCGTCAGGCCTGGAATGCGCTAGGAGGCTGCCAGGGCTCGCCACGAGGCCCGCGTCGACGTGGCCTGCCTCCAGCGCCTCTGGGCGTGCTAGGAGGCTGCCAGGGCTCGCCACGAGGCCCGCGTCGACGTGGCCCGCCTCCAGCCCCCCTGGACTGGCTAGGAGGCTGCCAGGGCTCGCCACGACGCCCGCGTCGACGTGGCCCGCCTCCAGCCCCCCTGGACTGGCTAGGAGGCTGCCAGGGCTCGCCACGACGCCCGCGTCGATGTCGCGCGCATCTAGCTCGCCCGGACGCTCGCTTGCCACGAGGCCCTAGCGCACCGCGAGGCGCGCGTCGACTTACCTAGCCTGGACGCGCACCGCGCCCAGCACTCACGCGACAGATCAAACTACGTAGAATCGGCATCCCGCGCACTGCTCGCCGCAGCTAGCGCAAGATCGATCTCACTCCGAAACCCGGCGACGGTCCCCTCGCGCATCTTCTGGAAAAACTTGTTGATGTCCTTGGGGGTCAGAAAGTTCATCTGGTAGCGGAGACCAATTCCCTCTCTCTCCAGCCACTCGTTAACGCGCTCGAAGTGCTTAACCGCGTGCTCATACTTCTTTGCGTTCTCCGGGGACGGATCTGCGATCTCTGAGTCGTCCTTAATCTCCACCACCAAAACCGCACTGCCCTGCTTGAGAAAGAAATCTGGGCTGAATTCGCCTCTCTTGGTGTGACTGCCCTTTTTCCATGCGTACTCAACCCAATAAAAGCCCTGAGAAGTGTTCTTCAACCAGCCATCAATAACTTTGGCATTGTCGCGTTTGCAGAGTTCCCGAATGAACTTCCGTTCCGGGGTGGCGTCTGCAATCGCAAGATTCAGCGGAGACCTGAAGTCAACATCCGCCGCAACTTCCTCGCGGCCCGCGACAAACTCGCCATCGGGATCCTTTACCTCCTGCAAGAACTGGCGTTGCTCGTCATTTAGCGGAGCTTCCGCTTTGGGGCCGTAGAATACCGTTTTGCTCTGGCGGCGAAGCTCCGCCGCACTGCAACTGTCTGCCTGCCGCTCTCGCGTAGACACCACACGCAGAGCATTCGCACGCTGCGTAAAGACGATCCGCTGTCCTTTCCTTCGAGAGAGCGAACCCAAGGCCTGCAAGAACCTTTGTCGGTTATCCTCAGTAACTCGGTCGGACGCGATGCCGGCCCGCTTCAATGATTCGCGAACAACCGCGAGGCACTTTTGCAAAGGCATCTTCTGCGTGTAGTTCGTAACCTCAGCGGAATCACCAGACGCTTGAGACTCCTGATCAATCGAGAGCAGGCGATTAAAGATATGTTCTGCGACCTCCTCGGCGGAATAGGTTTTGTGCTCAAGCTGAGTCTTGAACTTCGAGCGCTTGGCTCCAACCACACCTTCAAACTCTATGACTACATCTTCGGTGTCCACCTGTGTCGGAAGGTCCACATAGCCGTGCTCAAAAAGCTTGGCCACGGTCTTCCTTGTGAGCTCTTGCTTGGTCTCCTCCTGAGTGTAATCAAGCTGGTGCAAGTCGAAGTTATAGGAAGACCGCTTATCAACCACGGAGGAAAGCCGCCGCTCGAACTCAAGCACCTCATTTACCAACTGCCGAATTCGCGGCGCCCATGAGTCGTGATTAAATACGGTTACAGTAGCCTGCTCGCCCTTCCACTGGAGCGGCACCCGCAGGCCCCTGCCTAGAACCTGAGAGATGAGCAACTTGCTGTTAAACGCACGCTCATTATGCGGAACGATTTGGAACACATTCTTCACGTCCCAGCCTTCAGTCAGCATCGACACCGAGACAATCCACTCAACTTTGCTGGTTGGGCTATCCACCTCTCTGAGTTTCGCCAAGTAAACTTGGTGCTCCCTTGCCGATGTCACAGGAATGACCAATTCGGCAGCATGATCGGAAGTAGTCTTGGCCCATTCCTCGATAAAATTGCGAAGTTCCTCGGCAACGCGGTTGCAGTCGGGGATGGTCTTGGTGACAACAATCGTAAGCGGACGAATACCCGCCGACTTTAGGCGCTTCTTCAAGTCAGCATGACGCTTGTAGATGAGCTGCCACCACTCGTCTGAATTCGCGGTTGCGGGAACCTCCGCGACATACTCAATGCGCTTAACCACCCGGTCTTCAATCGCTTGCCGGATCGAGTATCTGCTTACAACGTCGGCAAAATACTCGTCACCGACATAGCAGGTGCCAGACACGCCCACATGGAATCTGAAATCGAAGTCTGGATCGAGCAGGAAGCTTTTCCAAACCTTCACCTTTCCTGCCGCCTCATTTGCGATGTGGTGAGCCTCGTCAGACAGCACAGCGGTTCGCGCGCCTTTGCCCTTGAGGCTGTCACGCACTGAGGAGCCGACATGCTCCAGGATGGCGTGATAATTCTCCACGCAAATTGCGCCAGCAGCAATCGTTTCCGATGCGTCGACTATACTGGGCGCACTCACGCGCGCGGTCGGCGGCAGCAAAGCCTGCAAGTCTGCGTTTGACGAGAGCGCGCGAAACTTCTCCATCAGGCCTGATTCAATCGTTGTGGAAGGGCAGAGCACGAGAACCCGATCAACGATCCCCTCGGCCAAGAGGATCGCGGCAAGTCCATAGAGGACGTAGCTCTTACCGGCCCCCGTCGCTATGTCGAGCGAACAGGAAAGTTGATCAGGTAATTGCAGGTGCGCTTCCATCGCCGCGAACGAGCCATAACGCTCTTGAAGGCTATCGTTCTCCTCGAAGTTCTCGCGCGCTAGTTCTCTTAGGTTTGCGTACCGCCCGCCGAGCAGGTACCGCAGCGTAGTGCGGATGGCTTCCGCTTGGTACTGGTGATGGACTCCGCATAGCTCGTCAAGGAACGCCTCATACTTCGACTCGTCCCATTTCTTGGGATCAACGTCCGGTGACACCTTGAGGACGAGTTCTTCATTTCGAAAAGTCTTGCGATCCCCTTTCGTAACCATGCGTTAAGTCCTCGCCTTCTTTTGCGTGGCCTTCTTGGCGCCAAGAATCGCGCCGAAATCGCCGACAGGGATCGGAATGCGCGCCTCGTTTCCGTATATGTCAATAAAGATCGCCATCATCATCGTTCCGAGTCGCGCGTGCGGGAAGCGGATCTCCCAGTCCAGCGCCTGCATATCTTCAGCAAAGACAACTTCGTCTAGCTCAAACAGTTGCTCTGACTCGTCATAGTCATAATCGAGGAGCACCATTGATAGGGTTTCAAAATTGGCCTTCTTTGCGAGTGGTTCGCGCACGGTGGCCACGCTCTTGAAAGTCGTCAAGCGGACGAATGCTTCGGGAGTCGCCCCCGCAGTTCGAATGCCACACTGCATTTTGAGTTCAGGCGTCTTGATGAAGTCAAAGCCCACTGCATCCACTGTTTCGTTTACTTCTCGTGAGTCCGAGGGTTGGCGCAAGGCGCGGAACTCTCTCTGGTGCAACTCATGAATGACAGAATACGGGATGCGCAGTGCGTAGTAGCGAGTGTCTTCGATGTCTATGTAATCCTGCTGAAAGCCAAAGGTGAGTGCTGGGGCAACAATAAAGACCTTGTTGCCAGCGCCTGACCCTAACGCCCGGTGGAGACTCTCGATGGTCGCTTCGTCAACGCGAGCATCCTTGTTCTTGGTGTGATTGAAAATCAGGACGCTACCGCCCTTGAGAGTGCCATCAAATTTGACTCCTCCCACCTTATGAGGGTTGTCCCGGCACTGGAAGAGTTGCAATGCAAAGAACCGCCAAGCTTCCCAGGGCAGTTCCTTGAGCTTCGAGAAATCATACAGGCCAGCATTGTAGAGCGTGAAAGGCTTTGGCGTGAGCGCTTCGCCCGTGTTCCCAATGTCAGCGCGGAGGGATAGTAAACGCTTTTGAATGGTGTAGATGGCGAGCGTGCCGCAATCAACGCCTATCCAGCGGCGTCCCAATTTCTCTGCCACAGCCAGAGTTGTGCCTGAGCCAGCGAAGCAATCCATCACCAAGTCGCCCGGCTTTGAGGTCGCCTCAATCATTAGAGCAAGCAGCGTCTCCGGTTTCTGCGTGGGATAGCCCAGGTTCTGGGTGCGATCCGCTGGTTGAAGCATTGAGAGTCGCCACACATCGTCGAGGCGCCTCTCGTCCGTCTCGATGTAGATGACATTGCCATTCGCGTCTTTGGCGTTTACGAGTTTGCCCCTCTTCGAGTCCCAGACGCGCTTGAGCAATCGTGCAGTGCCTTCTTCTCGCTCCAAATATTGGGCGTTGAATGTGAACGTGTCGCCCGCTGAATAGAGGAAGATGTTTTCGTGGTTGGATGGGAAGCGGCTGATGTTCCCCTGCATCTTGTTGTAATACCACCAGATGATCTCGTTTCGGAAACGACTCTCCCCGAAGATTTCGTCCAAGAGCACCTTGAGATAATGCCCCTTCTTCCAGTCGGTGTGGACGTAGAGGACTCCATCATCCGCGAGGAGTTCTTTGATGAGGATTAGCCGTTTGCGAATGAACTCTAGGAACTCTGCACCGGCAATCTTGTCTTGGTACGCCCTTTGATTCTGCGAACCCTGGAAGTCGCGACGGGTGGCGAAGGGCGGATCTATGTAAACGAGTTTGACGCCCTCGGTGCCATCGGCACTGCGCAGTGTCCCCGCACGCTTCTTTTCGAGGAGCGCCTTTAGAACCTGCAAGTTGTCGCCGAAAACCAACATATTCTGCCAATCTTCATCGCCCACCTTCCTCCCGCCGCCGTAGGTCCGGGCAGGTTGCAGCGGGACGGCCATCGTCTCGGCGATGACCTCCTCAGACCGCTCCTTACCTTGGTAAACGAGTTCGTATTCTCGGCGTTCCGGCGGGAAGAGGACACGCGCCCATTCGGCGGAAAGCTCCTTGCCTTCCTCAATGAGTCGGACAACCTCTTTTCGCTGTTCAGGGGTCATAGGGGGGGAGGTAACTTCCCCCAACGCGGCATGTCCAGCACGAAGGCCCGTTGATGCCCGCCCTTTCGGGGCGCGGCCCGCGTCCGCCGTGTCCGCATCCAGCTTGCCTGGACGCTCGCCACCAACCCCAGCGCTCACCACGAGGCCCATGTCCGCCGTCTCCGCATCCAGCTTGCCTGGACGCTCGCCACCAACCCCAGCGCTCACCACGAGGCCCATGTCCGCCGTCTCCGCATCCAGCTTGCCTGGACGCTCGCCACCAGCCCCAGCGCTCACCACGAGGCCAACGTCCGATGTGTCCGGCCTGGACGCTCACTGCGAACCCCAGCATTCGGGACGCGCCCGCGCACTCACCGCGAGGCGCGCGTCCGACGTGGCCGCGTCCGGCCTGCCTGGGTGCGCAGCACGAGGCCCGCGTCTACATGGCCCGTCTCGCCTGCCTGGATGCTCGCAACGAGCCCCTACACCGCGAGGCGCGCGTCGACCTCGCCCGCGTCTGGCCTGCCTGGAAGCTGTCCACGAGGCCCGCGTCACCGTGGCTACCTGTCCCGCCTGCCTGGACGCGCTAGGAGGCTCCTAGCGCGCACCGCGAAGCCCGCGTCCGACGTGGCCGCGTCCGGCCTGCCTGGACGCGCTAGGAGGCTCCTAGCGCGCACCGCGAGGCCCGCGTCACCGTGGCTACCTGTCCCGCCTGCCTGGACGCGCTAGGAGGCTCCTAGCGCGCACCGCGAGGCCCGCGTCCGACGTGGCCGCGTCCGGCCCGCCTGGACGCGCTAGGAGGCCCCAGCACTCATCACGAGGAGCGCGTCGACGTGGCCCGCGTCCGGTACAAGCGCCGCCGCCACGGCGGACGCCGGGGTAGCGCCGGGGTAGCGCCGGGGTAGCGCCGGGGTGGCGCCGGTGGTGGCGCCGGTGGTGGCGCCGGTAGTGGCGCCGGTGGTGGCGCCGGTAATTTCCGGTGGTGGCGCCGGAAATGCGCCGGAGCAACGCCGGAAATGCGCCGGGAGCAACGCCGGAAATGCGCCGGGAGCAACGCCGGAAATGCGCCGGGTGTCGCGCCGTGGGGCGGGCGGGCGGGCGCGGCTGTTGGCGCGTCCCACGCTCCACGCGGCGGCACCCTTCCAGATCACCAAGCGGGCGGGTGAATTCGCGCCGACGCTGCGCGCCTGTCGGCGCGTGAATTCGCACCGTCGATGCCGCGCGCCAAAGGGCAGGCGAAAGGGCACGGACGCCGCGCGCCAAAGGGCAGGCGAAAGGGCACGGACGCCGCGCGCCAAAGGGCAGGCGAAAGGGCGCGGACGCCGCGCGGGCGGGTGGATTCGCGGCGATGTCGCGCGCCAGCGGACGCGCGAAAGGGCGTAGACGCCGCGCGCCAGCGGATGGGCGAAAGGGCATGGATGCCGCGCCAGCGCGCACGCGAGGCGCACGCGAGGCGCACGGACGCCGCGCGCCCGCGGGGCGGGCGGATTTGTGCCGATGCCGCGCGACGAGCGCCGCGTCGACGCGCGGCTCGTGGCGAGTGCTGGGGGACGCGGCAAGCGTCCAGGCAAGCTGGACGTGGGCCTCGTGGCGCGCGCTGGGGCTCGTGGTGCCTCTCCAGGTTGGCAACGTCGGACGCGCGCCTCGTGTGCTGGGGTTGGTGGCGCTGGCGCTCGTGGTGAGCGTCTGGGCCGGACACGTCGGGCGCGCGGCTCGTGGCGCGCTCCGGGCCTCGTGGCGAGCGTCTAAGCGCCCACGTCGGACACGTCGACCCGGGCCTCGCGGTGCGCGCTGGGGCCTCGTGGCGAGCATCCAGGCCGCGAGCATCCAGGCCGAACACGGCGGCGCGCGCGGCGCCGAATGTGAGCGCGGCGCCATCCGCCAGGATGACAGCCACCGTCACGCGCCCAGTTCGGCCCGGTGGAACTCGCGCCCAGCTCGGCCCGATGAAGCACGCCCGCCTTTGGGCTTGCCTGCTAGGCCGGTGGAGCGCGCGCGCGTCGGACACTTCCAGCTCGGCCCGGTGGCGCCCACGTCGGACAGCTCCAGCTCGGCCCGCTGGTGCGCGCGCGCGTCGGACAGCTCCAGCTCGGCCCCGGTGGGCGCGCGCGTCGGACAGCTCCAGCTCGGCCCGGGGCGCGCGCCAGGACGGCAGCCATCGTCGCCGCGTCCAGCTCGGCCCGCTGGTGCGCGCGCGCGTCGGACAGCTCCAGCTCGGCCCCGGTGGCGCCCACGTCCGACAGCTCCAACTCGGGCAGGGGCGCGCAGAGTGGACAGCATTCGCCCGCGCGAGGGGCAAGCAACCTGAATCTCTGCCCCCCCGATAATCCCAGTTGTCAGAGTTATGCCCGCACTCACGGACACGAGGGGAACGCCATGCACAGAAGGATCCCCGCACACCGCTTCGCCGTCCTCTGCGTCCTAGCGCTCGCTGCTGGCGTGCTGGGCGTGGGGTGCAGTTTGGGGATGAGTGGTTGCTTGCCGGGGGACGACACAGAGACGTGTTGCCTGAAGGAGTTTCCCGGCCAATACGAGCGCTGCGTGGGGGTGACTCCAAGGGGGGGAACTCCCAAGGGCGGGACGACTCCCAAACAGAGCCCCAACCCTAAGCCTGACGAGGGGCCACAGCCCGGCCCCGGTCCAGTGCCCCCGCTGCTTCCGAAAGACCCAAGGAAGAGAGAGGAAGCCTGTCGGGAGTATTACGACCGGTGCATTGAACGTGGAGGGGAATACGAAAAGCGAGGGATGTTCGGGAGGACCATCTGTCAGTCGTGCTACGAGACGTGCAAAAAAGAGGGGTACTGGCCCGATCAGGTGAATGACTTCCCCTGTCTTGGTGGGTAGCTATGAGGCGAACGCGCAAAGATTGGTGGAACACCGTTGCAGAGGAACGCGAGTGGCTCACTCTTGGGATGAGCTACGGTGACATTCCGTTTGAGGCGCGGGTTGCAGCGCTCCTAGACCTTGAGAGGCGGTTTCTGCGCGAGGCACGGACGCGCGCAGAGCGCGAACAACTGATGCGCTTGACCGCAGAGAGCGTACTTGTTGACGCCTATCTCTTTGACCGCCCCTGGGAGGATTTCGCCCCGTGGCTGCGGCGACTCAAGCGGCTCGGGTTCACGGATCTCCACTACCGGCAAACGATCGCGTCCGTCTACGTGAAGTCCCTACCCAACTTCCCACACCGGGCGCGGGACGCATTTGCGATGCTTGCGGACGCGGATCGCCGGATACGGAGGCGACGAAAGGATCGGCCTTCCCGCCAACAACTCCTAGACAGCAGCGAAAACGCGCGCCGGGAGGTTGCGCAACGCGGGATCCTTCCCCCTGGTTCTGTCGCTCGGTAGCTCGGCCCGGTGGCGCGCGCGTCGGACTGCTCCAGCTCGGGCCATGGCGCCCACGTCCGACAGCTCCAGCTCGGTCCGGGGCGCCCACGTCCGACAGCTCCAGCTCGGCCCGGTGGCGCTCGCGTCGGACGGCTCCAGCTCGGTCCGGGGCGCCCACGTCCGACAGCTCCAGCTCGGCCCGGTGGCGCTCGCGTCGGACGGCTCCAGCTCGGCCCGGGGCGCCCACGTCCGACAGCTCCAGCTCGGCCCGGTGGCGCTCGCGTCGGACGGCTCCAGCTCGGGCCGGTGGAGGACGCCCGCAGCTTGGCGGTGCGGAAACCGGGTAGGAGAGCGCGCCCGGGGAGCACGGCGCTAGCCGCTCCCATGGCCTCTAGCACGCGCTGCCACGCCCACGGGGCGCCCCACCCCCCGGGCCTGGGCATCTCGAACGCATGGCGGCCCAGCGCTGGCAGGCGTGGGAGAAGACACGCGGCGCGCTGCTGCGGGGTGCCTGGCGCCAGGCACCCGGAACCGCTGGCGCCAGCACGCGACGCGCGGCCCCGTCGAGCGCTCCCAGCGCCCGCGCCGGGTCTGCTAGGGTGGCCTACCTCGGAGGTAACGCACCCTTGCTCTCACCTGCGACTCTGGCCCTTGCGCTGCTCCTCCTCGGGGGGACGCTGGCGCAAGCACAACCGGCGCCCACACGCGAGCCGCGCCGCCGCTCCGTCACGCTGACAGGCGCGCCGGTAGAGGCACGCATCGCCACGGGGATCCGCACGTTCCTTGTCTTCTCAGTCCCCATCCGGGGGAAGGCGGTGGAGGTGGACCCACAGCGGATCAAGGTCGTTGCGTTGGGTGACGTGATCCTTGCTATCGAGCCCTTGAGCGAACCCCGGCCCGGTGAACGCTGGACGTTGCGTGTCCCGTTGGCGGATGGGAAGGCGCCCGACGTGGCCGAGTTCTCGCTCGTCGCGCACCCCTCCGAGGTAGATACAGAGATCGACGTTGCACGGCGCGAGGAGTCGCCTACCGCCTGTCCGACGTGCGCGCCGTGCGCCGCCCTGAATCCGGCAGACGCCATCGCTTCCGGGTTCATCAGCAAGGACGGAGTGCAAACCCGGGAACTGGCCAGCTTCATGGACGCCGCAAGCGGCTTCGATTCGCAAGAGGGTTTGACCTATCGCGCGGCGGATTGGGTGCTGGTGGATGTGGAGATCATCCCCCCGCCTGGACACCCAGCATGGAGGCCAACCGGAGCCACGTTGACGAGCAAGACCGGCGAGGCGCGAGTGCGGGCGGTGAAGGTGGCACCGGGCAAGCTACCGAACGCGGTGCGGGTGCTCGTGACAACGGACAAGCCACCGCCAAGCGCGGGGCTCAAATTCACCTTGCGCCTGAACGGCCCGGACGGGGCGCAGTCCTTCTCGATTCCTGCTGTGACACTGCCGCCAGCAAAGGAGCCCAAGCGATGATCGGAGCAGTGGAACTTCAACCCGGCACTCTCCTAGACGGTTGGCAGATCGTCCGGCCCCTGCGGACGGGCGGCTTTGGTGCCGTTCACCATGCCCAGCAACAAGGGAAGGCGTTCGCGATCAAGGTCGCACTGCACCGCGAGCAGAGCGGCGACGTTGGCAAGACGCACGCGCGCGCGCTGCTCGAAATGTCGCTCCTGTTGACGCTGGATCATCCCAACATCATCAAGCCGCGCGGGTTCGGATACCTGCCGGATGGCCGCGCCTATTGCGTGCTGGAGTACGTGGAGGGCTGGACGCTGGGAGAGTGGAAGGAACGCACGTTTCCCACCTTCCGCGAACTCGCGCGCGTGTGCGCCAAGATTGCCGGGGCCATCGAGTACATGCACGCTCGCCCGCGCAAGGTGTTTCACCGTGACTTGAAGTTGTCCAACGTGATGATCAGCAGCAGCACGGGCGAGCCGGTGATCATCGACCTCGGCGCCGCGACCTACGAGAACGCCGAGGAGTTGACGACAACGCCGCTG
This sequence comes from Hyalangium ruber, assembly GCF_034259325.1. Classification (NCBI taxonomy): domain Bacteria; kingdom Pseudomonadati; phylum Myxococcota; class Myxococcia; order Myxococcales; family Archangiaceae; genus Hyalangium; species Hyalangium rubrum. Next base: position 81,209 of record NZ_JAXIVS010000022.1, read on the forward strand.
CCCCCAGGCACGGACCGCTATCGCTCGCCCGAGGCGTGGGATTTCTACTACCAGCAGCGCCACACCCCCGGGGCACGCTACCCGTTCAAGGTGACGGATGAACTGTTCGCCGTGGGAGTGATGCTCTACGAATTGCTCACGGTTCCGCTGCCTGCCAAGGAACCGCCTCGGCTCGACTTCTCGGAGCGCATGGCGAATCTGCGAGCTGCCCGCGAGGTGAACCCGCGTGTGCCGGAAGCATGGAGCGCTCTAGTGGAGGACTTGCTAGCGCACGATCCGGCGCAAAGGCCGGTAAACTTCAAGGCGCTGCGGAGCAGGCTGGAAGAGTTGGCCAACCACCCGGGGCCGGAACACGCGGCAGAGGTGCACGCGCCCTCAGCGCAGCGCCAGCCCCCGCCCGGCAACGGGGCGCGAAGGAAACAGGGTTGGCGCAAGGTGCTGGCATGGGCTGACAAGCAGGCAGCCCGCCTCCGTGGCCGACTCCAACCGCGCGCGCTTGTCGCCAGGGTGCCGGCCTCTCGCCGGCAATGGCGCAAGCCTCTGGCATTCGCGGGCATGGTGGCTGCCGTCGTGGTGGCTGCTGCTGCTGCCGCGTGGCTGACGCATGGTGAACGCCCCGCGCCCGCATCGGCGCCCGCTCCCGCGTCGGTGCCCGCGCCGAAAGTGGCCACCGCGCCAGCCGTCCCGACTGCCCCGGCGCTTCCCCCTGTGAAGCCCCCGCCCGTGTCTGCTCCCGCTCCCGCAACTGCACCGAAGGAAGGATCCACCGTGAAGCCCAAGCCGCCCGATGCTCCCAAGTCGCCCCGTGCCGCACGCGCGCTGAAAGCAGCCCCCGCCCCGAACGATCCCGGCTTCCCGGCGTGGTGCAAGGCGCTGCCGCTGGCGCTCGCCATGGCTACCGAGGGGTGCGCGTCCATCCGTATCAAAGCCGAGCCCTTCGAGTGTCCGCCCGGGGCGAAAGAAGCCATGGAGAAACTAGGCTGGATGGAAGACGGGATTGGCCGTGCATCCTTAGCCGTGAAACTCGACGAGAGAGGCCCCGAGCGTGGCGCGTGGACGTTCACACTGGGAGCCCCGGTTACCGGCGTCCTCAAGGGCGCCGATAGAGGGGAGGTCCCGGCAGGCTCCCTGCTCTACGGCACGGCCTACAAGACCGATGCGCTCCCAGACGCCCCCCTCGGAGAACTCCGCATCATCTACGACCACGTAGAGATCCCCGGCAAAGGAAAGTTTCCCGTGTGCGTTGTCTCGCAACGCTCCGCGATTAGGGAATTGAAGGACAATAAGGCGACGGCGCAAGCGAACGTGGGAGCAGGCCCCGTCTCAAGTTGGGAGCCGCCGCGCGACTAGGGCAGGGTCGCGGCCCCCAGCTCAGGCCGGGGCGCCCACGTCGGATGGCTCCAGCTCGGCCCGATGGCGCGTGCCAGGACGGCAGCCATCCTCGCCGCGTCCAGCTCGGCCCGGTGGCGCGCACGTCGGACAGCTCCAGCTCGGCCCGGTGGCGCGCGCGTGCGTCGGACAGCTCCAGCTCGGCTCGGTGGTGCGCGCCAGGACGGCAGCCATCGTCGCCGCGTCTGCTCGGCCCCGGTGTGCGCGCGCTGGACAGCTCCAGCTCGGCCCGGTGGCGCGCGCGTGCGTCGGACAGCTCCAACTCGGCCCGGGGCGCGTGCGTCGGACCGCTCCAGCTCGGCCCCGGTGGCGCGCGCGTCTGACTGCTCTAGCTCGGCCCGGTAGTGCCCACGTTGGACAGCTCCAACTCGGCCCCAGTGGCGCGCACCTCGGACAGCTCCAGCTCGGGCCGCGTCGAGACTCCCGAGCGTTACGTGGTGCATTTGTGTGGCAGCGCTGGAAATTCGCCGGTTTTTGAACGCGCCCGCCCAACCTCCCCCGTCGTTCCCCCTGCCCCCATGTGCCGGGTAGTTTCTCCTCCCGTCGCGCGGCGCCCCGCTCGCGTTCCTCTAGGAGTCTCCATCCATGGCCTCCGTCACAGGCCCCCAGTTACCCGAGGGGGTGATCCTCTTCTCCCTGGGCGATTTCTCTTATGCCTTCCTCCGAGTCCTGGAGACGACCAACCACGGCGAAACGGTGATGATCGTGCAGCAGCGCTCACGCCTGGGACCGGAAGGAAACTACATCGCGCGACGGGTTCTGCCCACCTCGCCCACGCACGATCCCGAATCGCTCGCCAGGATCCGCGCTCGGCTTGAAGAAGAGGCGCGGCTGGCCACCTACCTGGATCATCCCAACATCGCCCGTGTTCTGGGGCGGGCCGAGTCTCACGGGGTTCTCTACATCCTGTGCGAGCGAGTCTCAGGCACCCGGCTAGACACCATCGTGACAGCCGCGAGCATGCGGGGTGTCTGCCTGTCGGCGGGCTTTGCGCTCCACGTGGGCGCCGAAGTGGCGAGCGCTCTACACCACGCGCACACGCGCACGGACGAGCAGGGCCGCCCGCTCGGCATCATTCACCGAGACGTGAACCCCGCCCGCATCTACGTGAAGGGTGACGGCTCGATCAGGCTCACGGATTTTGCGCTTGCCCGCTCGCTGTTACCGGGCCGGGTGGCAACCTCGGTGCCGCGCCCGCAGGGGGATGCCTTCTACGGCGCCCCCGAGGCACTGCTAGGCGAGCCGATGGATCCGCGCTCGGATCTGTTCGCGCTCGGCTTGGTGATGCTGGAGATCGTCACGGGACGAGGGCTCTACGGCACGCTCACGGTGCGGGCCTCTGACTTGGAGGAGGCGCTAACGCCCGACGTTCGCGCGAAGGTGGTCGCCGCTCACAACATCGCCACGCTTGCGGAACTGCCCGAGCAGGTAGACGACTACATTCTGCGGGCTGCCACGTACACCGCGCAGGAGGTAGAGGAACTGACGGAGGACGTTTTCCCCCCGCTCCGCTCCATCCTCCGAACGTTGCTCCAGCGGCGCCCGGAGGATCGCTACCCGTCAGCGGCAGCGCTACAGGACGATCTCCGCAAGGGGCTGGCTGCGTTGGGCGCGCCCTATGGAGCCCCCGAGGCTATCGCGGAGTTGCAGCGCATCTCGAAGGCCGCGCGCATGCACAAGGACGTAGGCGGCCCCACTGCACAGGATTCCGCGTCCACGACGCGCAAGCTGTCCGCTGATCACGTGATCACGACGCCGGGTAGCTCCGCGTAGCACTCGGCTCCCTCTTCGCTCTCAGCCCCGCAGCCCGCATCGGCATCGCGCCGAGACGGGATCGGCTTGCCTCTGACCTTGGAGGGGGGACAGGCCGATCCCATCGGAGCGCGTGCCACTGGCCACACCGAGGGGAGCGGCGTGGCCAGTGCGAAGCGACTGGGGGCGCCCTGCATCCTTGGGGGCGCCCCTGGTCGCGGCAGTTCACCGCGCCCGGTGAGCTGATCGGCTGCCTGCCTCTCTCCCTGCCATGTGCCCCCGGCTTGTGTGTTTCGTGCTGGCGCGGCGCGCGAGGTTCCCACGATGACAGGCCACCAGACAGCACGGCCCGCAGAGGCCCTCTCTCAGCGCAAGGCCCGCAGTCAGCGTTCCCCGCTTCCTCGGGACGCGAAGCGCCAAGAGCAACGGCTCGGGGCTACGCTCGGAAGGGCGTTGCGAGCGGCGCGGATGCGCGCGGGGCTCACTCAGGCCGAGATTGCCGAGAGCGTCGGCATTGTTCCCGAGGTGTTCGGGCGGATGGAGCGCGGGAAGATGCTTCCCAGCCTGCCCACGCTGTTCCGGCTGTGCGTGGCCCTGCGAAGTGGCCCGCACGAACTGATGGGCTTCGCCCCCGTGGCCAGTCTGCCGCAAGCGGCACAGCTCGAAGTTCCGCCCGAACTGGCACCCACGCCCGAAATGCGGCGCCTGCTGCGCCTGCTGGGACGGCTTCAAGGTCTCCAGCTCAAGCTGATCTTGCGCCTCGTGATGGCCTTCATAGCGGAGCCCAAGCGCCCCCGGCGCGAGAGGAGGGATCGAGGATGACCACGCCCCCGCAGCAAGACGCCCCGACGATGTTCTATCCCCTCAACCCCTGCGGCCATCTTCGCGGCCCCGGTGGCGGTTGCATCGGCTCCCCCGAGTGCAAGCGCGAGCCTGTCAGCGCGGACAAGCTGGGGGAGTTGGTGCAACGTGCTGGAGAACTCCGCGCGCGGCTCGTGGCCCATCCTTCCCAGGCGTTCACAGGGGAAGGCCGCGCGACCGTCGCGGACAAGCTCGGAGCGGCGGTGAGTCTGGGAGAGTGCCTTAGCGCGGTGCTGGCCAACTTGCTGGATCACAAGGCCATCCTGACGACGGAGGAACAGGCGACGCTGGCCACCATCGGCGCGAACGTGGAGATGCGGGTGCGGGATCTCTGCGACTTCCTGACGACTTGGACAGGTGGGGTCCCTTCGTGAAGCAAGGCGCGTCCTGACGTGCTCCAGAGGCCCCCAATGGTCCGATTGGGGGGGACCAAGGGGACCAAAAAAGGACCAAATCCGCTGGACTCGTGCGGACTCGTGTGGACGCTTCGAGGGGCCGCTTTTCAGAGGGAAACAGAGGGGAGCGCCGTTTTTCAGAGCGGGCCGGTTTCCCCCCTACACGGCTTCGATTCCCGCCGCCTCCACTCTCCGGTATCCAGGCCTCGCTGCCTGACCGGCTCCAGCACGTTCGGGCTGCGAGCCGGTCGCCAGGGGGAGCGGACTGCGGGCTCGGGCCTGGTCAGATCTGGGCCATTCCGCCATCGGCGAAGAGCTCGGCGCCGTTGACGAAGCTCGAGTCGTCCGTGGCGAGGAACAGGACGGCCTTGGCGATCTCGTCCGTCTCGGCGAGGCGGCCCAGCGGTACCTGCGTCGCGAGGTAGTCGAGCAGTCCCTGCTGCTGGGCGGCCTCCGGCCCTCCGAGCTCGGCCAGCCCCGGGGTGCGGGTGGGGCCCGGGCTGATCACGTTGACGCGGATGCCGCGCCCCTTGAGGTCGAGGACCCAGCTGCGGGCGAAGTTGCGCACCGCCGCCTTGCTGGCGCCGTAGACGCTGAAGGCCGCCGTGCCCATGGTGCCGGACGTCGAGCCCATCAGGATGATCGAGGCCCCCTTCGTCAGCAGGGGCAGCGCCTTCTGGACGGTGAAGAGCACGCCCTTCACGTTGCGATTGAAGGTGTCATCGAAGTGCTCTTCGGTGATGGCGCCAAGCTGCAACATGCTGCCGCCGCCCGCATTGGTGAACAGCACGTCGAGCCGGCCCTTCTGCGTCTTGATCGTCTCGAAGAGCCGGTCGAGATCGGCGAGGTTGGCCGAGTCGGCCCGGATACCGGTCGCATGGGGGCCGATGGCGGCGACGGCGGCATCGAGTTCCGTCTGGCGGCGGCCGGTGATGAAGACATGGGCACCTTCCGCGGCGAAGCGCCTGGCCGTGGCGAGGCCGATACCGCTGGTGGCACCCGTGACGAGGGCGATCTTTCCTTCGAGCTTGCGAGACATGGGGACCTCCGGTGTGGATGGGCCAAGAGGTATCGACACGGTCGACCTTGCGAAATAGAAAGGGCTGCAAACCATCGTTGCAGGATTGTCGATGTCCAAGCTGCCGGATTTCGAAGGGTTGGCGATGTTCGCCAAGGTCACGGAGGAGCGCTCCTTCGCTGCGGCGGCGCGAGCCCTGGGGGTCTCCGTGGCGACGGTGTCGCGCGGTGTCACGCGGCTGGAGGAGCGGCTCGGTGCGCGGCTCTTCAACCGGACCTCGCGCCAGCTGGCGCTGACGGAGTTCGGGCGGACCATCGCGGAGCGCGCCAGCCGCATCTATCGCGATGCCGAGGAACTCGAGGGCACCGTCCGGGAGCTCTCCGTTCGCCCCCGCGGTGTCGTCCGCCTGGCGGTGCCGATGTCGTTCGGGCTGCGCTGGGTGGCGCCAATCCTGCCGGACTTCTTCCGCGCCTATCCGGAGGTCTCGATCGATCTCCACCTGTCCGATGCGACGGTGGACCTCGTGGGGCAGGGCTTCGATGCGGCGCTCCGCATCGCCGTCATGCTGGACTCCTCGATGGTGGCGCGACGGCTGTGTCCGGTGTCCCGCTTCATCGTCGCGGCGCCGAGCTACCTGAAGCGGCATGGCACTCCTCGGCACCCCCGGGAGCTGATCGGCCGGCCCTGCCTGGGCTACGCCTATCGTGCGCGGAGTGATGCCTGGCGCTTCGTCAACAAGGCTGGCGAGGAGGAGACCTTCACGCCGGCCGGCCCGCTGCGAGTGACCAATGCGGACGCCCTGGTGCCGACGATCCTCGCGGGACTCGCCATCGCCGAGCTGCCGGAGTTCATCGCCAGTGAGTACCTCCGGGATGGGCGGATGAAGACTCTCCTGTCGGACTGGACCGTGGCCACGGGCGGCCTCTACTTCGTGACCCCTTCGGCGCGCACGCGCCCCGCCAAGGTGGAGGTGCTCGCCAACTTCCTGGCGGAGCGGCTCTCGAAGCCCGCCTGGAGATGGCCTCCGTCCTGACTTCGCCTCTCCCCTCCGGAGAGCGGTTACGCCGGGGCAAGCGGGGTCGGTTCTACCGGTGCTGCGCTGGCCGCCGACGCGGCGGCGCGCCCACATTACAAGCGTCGCGCCTCTCAGCGTCACCGATAACACCTGCCGACCCCTCGCCCCTCAACACCCTACGGCCTGGGGTGTCCCTCACTCCCGGGCATCATCTCCGCCGATTCGAGAGGAGCACTGGGCGTTTGGGAAGGTGGCGCAGCCCCATCCAGACGAGAGAGGAGATATGCGCGGCAACCTCCTCGACAGGCGGCTTGCGCACACCCGTCCACCACTGTCCGACGAAGGTGACCATGCCGACCAGGGCATGGGCGTAGATCGGCGCCACCTTGGGATCGTAGCCCGCGGCCTTGAACGAGGTGACGAAGATATGACCGACGCGCTCGGCCACATCATTGAGCAGCGACGACATCCCACCGCGAGCAGAGGTCACAGGTGTGTCGTGAGCGAGGACGGCAAAGCCATCGGGGTGCTCCTTCACATACGTCAGAAACGCGATGGCTGCCTGTTCGACGCGTTCACGGGAACTGCCCACCGCGATGGCCTCGGCGACGCGCCTGACCACGTACTCCATCTCACGGTCTACGATGACTGCGTACAGGCCCTCCTTGCCACCGAAGTGCTCGTAGATGACGGGCTTGGAGACCTTCGCCACCTCGGCGATTTCCTCGACCGAAGCCGCCTCGTAGCCGCGTCGGGCAAAGACAGAGCGTCCGACGTCGATGAGCTGGGCGCGTCGAGCAGAGGCAGGGAGACGTTGAGCACGGCTGGCCATCGAAGAGCACTCTAGTACACACGCTCCGACCCTGCTCCGCCTTTCCCCCGTGCGGCTCGCAGCGCGTTCCTGATGAACGCCCGAGGGTTCTCTTAGCAACCTACGCCAACGTAGTTTTGGCACGCGTTCATGCCGCTCGGGTTTGACAATGAATCTACGCTTGCGTAACCTCCGCAGGCGTAGGTTTCGAGACGAGCTGGCCGCGCTCGATGGCGGAGCGCACCCACCGTGCCCGTCACACTGCGGCCCCCATCGATTCAACGCGGTCCCCAGTCCCCCATGCCGGAGGTGCGCTTTGTCCTGGTTGCGTGCGTTCGCTGTGTCCGTGGTTTTGTTGCTGTGCGTGGCCGCCGGTCCTGCGTCGGCGTCCTCTTCGTTCCAGGTCGTCAACTTCCCCACGCGGGATGGAGTGACCCTGACGGGCAACGTCTTCACGCCCGATACGACAGGGAAGCACCCGGCAATCATCTTCATCACCAGTTGGGCGCTGCCCAGCGTGGAGTACTACGTACAGGCGCAGCGGTTCGCCGATGCCGGGTACGTCGTGGTCTCGTACACCCCCCGAGGCTTCTGGTCATCGGGGGGCACCATCGACACGGCTGGCCCCAAGGACATCGGCGACCTGAGCGAAATCATCAACTGGACGATTGCCAATACTCCCACGGATCCGACTCGCATCGGTGCGGCGGGCGTGTCCTATGGCGCGGGCATGGCGTTGATCGGCTCGGCCTTTGACTCACGTATCCGTGCCGTGGCCGCGCTGAGCTGCTGGACGGATCTCACGTACTCGCTGTTCTCGAACCAGACGCGCCATCTGCAGAGCGCCGGGCTGCTGTGGCTCTCGGCGGAGTTGACCGGACAGCCCTCGGCGGAGCTGCAGCAGGCCCTCTCGAACTTCTTCGACAACCAGAACCTGGACAGCGTCATCGCCTACGCGCAGGTGCGCAGCGCCGCGACGTACCTGAATCGCATCAACACGAACCGTCCGGCCATCCTCATGGCCAACGCCTACGGCGACACCTTCTTCGGGCCGAATCAGCTCGCCGACTTCTTCACCCGGCTGACGGGGCCGAAGCGGCTCGAGCTCCGTCCGGGTGACCACGCCATCGCCGAGCTGACCGGCATCATCGGCCTGCCCAATGACGCCTGGACGAGCACGCGTCGCTGGTTCGACCAGTACCTGCGCGGCGTGGACACGGGCATCGCCTCGGAGAACCCGGTTCAGCTCCAGCTCCGGGGCCAGAGCACCTATGAGTCGTACCCGTCGTGGAGCGCCGTCTCGACGAGCACCGCGCGCTACAACCTGAGCGAGATTCACTGGTGGAGCAACGAGGGAGACCTCATGACGGGCTCGCAGACGGGCTGGAGCAAGACGATTCTCGCGGGCGATGACACCGTCGCCAACGGAGGCGTGGTGCTGCTGACGAACGGCGCGGAGGCCATCACGGGTGAACCGCCCACTGCGTGGATTCCAGCGGTGGACCGGTCGAATGCGGCAGTCTGGCAGTCGGACTGGCTGACGAGCCCGCGACGCGTGCGCGGTACCCCGCACCTGCGCCTGACCGTCACTCCGGGTAGCTCCGGTCAGACGACGGTCCTCGCCTACCTCTACGACACGGACTGGGGAGGGACGGGGAGCCTCGTCACACACGTCGCGGTCACGCTCCGAGACGCCGTTGCTGGCCAGCCCTACGCCGTGGACGTGGACTTCCTTTCGACTGCCTATGACATTCCGAGCGGCCATCGCCTCTCGCTCGTCCTCGACACCGTCGATCCGCTCTACGCGGACAAGGCGCCAGCCTTCTCCACGGTGCGGTTCTCCTCGCCGTCGAGCAGCCCGTCCTATGTGTCTCTGCCACTGAAGTGAGACGAGGCGCTGTCGGCACATCTGGTGGATCATGATCACAGTACGTGCGAGTCGTTGTTCGCCCTCGTGGGTTCTCTTCCTGGCGCTCTCTGTCGCGGGACCGCTCACTGGCTGCAGCGCGTCGTCGTCGGAGCCTCCGTCCGAGGAGACTCCGCTCCCCGAGGAGGAGAAGCCGCCACTACCAGTCCCTTCGTTCAGTTGGGGCGGCGGCACGGACACTGGCACGCTCGTAGGCAACCTGTGGACCCCCGGGCGTGACGCGACGGGGCTCGTGAACCAGGCGTCTTGGGCGCTCGTGCCCAAGGGGCGGTGGATCGAGGTCGCGGGAACGCCGCTCACCTCGCTCGACGCGGAGCTCAAGGCGGCGCTCCCTGGCCACCGGGATCTCGGCTCCCAGGGGCTCGCTGGTGTCATCAACGCCTACTCCGGCGTGGCTGTCGACGCGCCTCATGCCCGCTGGTGGGCCTTCGGCGGCGGACACGCCGACAGCTCCAACAACGGCCTCTACCGCTTCGACATGGCGCAGATGCGCTGGAGCATCGAGCAGCTCCCCGATAACTCGGCGAACTGGGCGGGTGCCAACTACGTCGACCCGTACAGCTACTACCCCCCCGCCGCGGGGTACGCCCGGGCGCACCCTGACAGCGACGTCTTCTGGGATGAGTTCTTCGATCCAGACCGGCCCGCCGCCTCGACCGGCAACCCCGTGGCCCGCCACACGTACAACGGGCTCATCTACAACCCGGACCTCCAGGAGGTGGCCTTTGGCGTCCGGCGGATGTGGCGCTACAGCCTGCGCACCCGGACCTGGAAGCGCCACACCCCCTTCAACACTCCAGGGGCCACCTACAGCGGGGAGACCGGATATGGCGGCGCGGCCGGCTGGACGTTCTGGGACGAGGTGACGCACCGCTACTTCTTTGGCCCCACGGAGAACTACAACTATTCGCGGTGGTGGTCCTTCGACACCGACGACCAGTCCTGGAAATGGGAGGTGGTCACCCCTCCTGCATGGTTCTTCGCCCAGATGGTCCGGGTCGATCGCAAGCTGGTGAGCTTCCCCAACCCGCAGTCGGCCTACGGGACCTTCCCTCCGAGACTGGTCACGTACGATCTGGACACGACGAAATGGGAGACCTTGCTCCTGGAGAGCAACCTCGAACTCTCACGCTGCTACAGCGAATACTTCGAGGGGATGATCCTCACCTACGTGGCATCGCGTCAGCGCTACGTCGCCGCGTTCCGGTACGACGGGGATGGGGATGGGGCGTTCGAGTACCGAACCTTCGAGATCGACCCGGGTACCCTCGAGCTCCGCGAGGCACCGGAATACGAGGCCGGCGCGTTCGGCGGTTGGCACGACCTCGTCAAGAACCGCTTCTTCTACCTGGCGACGCTCGATGCCCTCATCTACGTGCGCAAGGGAGAGGAGAACCTGCGAGTCTTCCGGCTCCCCTGAGCCATGAGGTGAGAACGAGAAGTCCTGGCATGACTTTTTTTACCGATTTCTGGGATGTCCGGTCGGCTCGTCCCCTCTTTGTACTGGGCCCCTCCTCGCGCCTGTCTTCCGCGAAGCCTGGAGCCGCCCATGACTCAGGTGACGAACTCCGGAGGAATCGATGAAGAACAGGCCAGGAATTGTCATGCTCGCCGCCTCGCTGGCGCTGACGCAGGCGTGTGGCACGAATGAGCAGCAGCCGCGGTCATCCGCGGTTCCCACCACGCAGGTGGAGACGCTCAGGACGGAGGACTCCGCCCGCGAGGATGAGTCCTTCGATGCGCTGTTTCAGGAGGCTGGCGAGGAGTTCGAGGTGCCGCCCGCGCTCCTGAAGTCCCTGTCCTTCGTGCAGACGCGCTACCAGATGGTGGAGGGCGCCGAGGAGTTCGAGGGCCGCCCGGCCGTCCACGGAATGATGGCACTCACGAGGACGCAGCTCGAGGAGGGCGCGAAGCGGGCCGGCGTCACGGCGGAGCAGGCGAGGACCGACGCGCGCTCCCACGTCCGTGCGGCGGCGGCGCTGCTGTCGCGCCACGCGGATGCGCTGAAGGTGAATCGCACGCTGGCAGCGAGCTGGGCACCGGCGGTGGCCGAGGTGTCCGGCATCCAGGACGAGGAGGGCCGTCGCAGCTTCGTTCACAACGAGGTCTTCCGGGTGGCCCGCCTGGGAGTCGGGACGCTCTCGAAGGAGTGGGCCACGAGTGGACAGGGCCTGGCCGAGGAGAAGCTGGAGCAGCAGCCCCAGGCGCTCGCCGGTCCGGACTACGCACCAGCCGTGTGGCGGCCCTCGTCCAACTTCAACGCCCGGCCCATGGGGGTGAAGATGGTGGTCATCCACACCTGTGAGAGCAGCTACTCGGGGTGCTGGAGCTGGCTGACCAACACCAGCTCGCAGGTGAGCGCGCACTACGTGGTGCGCGAGGACGGCGGGGAGATCAGCCAGCTCGTGCGCGAAGGGAGCCGAGCGTGGCACATCGGCGCCACCTACCAGTGCAGCAACAACAGCGGGATGGAGTGCGGCCTGAACGGGAGAAGCTCCAACGACTTCACCGTGGGCATCGAGCACGGCGGGTATGCGTCGACGGTGAACTGGCCGGTGGGGCAGATCGACGCCTCGGCCCGGCTGCTGTGCGACATCACGCGTGACCACGGGATTCCACGCGACCGTTACCACGTGGTGGGGCACGGCAAGCTCCAGCCGTACGACCGCACGGATCCCGGCGCCAACTGGCCCTGGACGGACTACCTCCACCGGGCCAATGCGCACTGCGGCACGGCGTGCGTGCTGATGGGGGACATCAAGGCGAAGTACGACGCGGTGAACGGCCCTGTGTTGCTGGGCAGGTGCCAGGCCGGCGAGCTTTCCACACCAGACGGAGTGGGCCGCTACAACCACTTCGAGCGCGGCAGCATCTACTGGACGCCGACGCTGGGCGCCCACGTGGTCGTGGGGCAGATCCGCATCAAGTGGGAGCAGCTGGGCTGGGAGCGCAGTGTGCTGGGCTACCCTCTCACCGACGAGCTGACGACGCCGGACGGGCGCGGCCGCTACAACCACTTCCAGAATGGCAGCATCTACTGGACCCAGGAGCTGGGAGCCTGGGAAGTGCATGGCAACATCCGGGCCAAGTGGGAGCAGTTGGGCTGGGAGCGCAGCGTGCTGGGCTACCCGCTGACGGACGAGACGACGACGCCGGATGGGGTGGGCCGCTTCAACCACTTCCAGAATGGCAGCATCTACTGGACGCCGACGACGGGAGCCCACGAGGTGCATGGCCCCATCCGAGCCAAGTGGGAGTCTCTTGGCTGGGAGAGAAGCGCGCTGGGCTATCCGGTGCGCGACGAGTACGCCGTCACCGGTGGGCGAGAGAGTGAATTCCAGAAGGGCTTCCTCACGCTCAACACCGCCACCAACACCGTCACGGTCCGCATGAAGTAGCAATCTCCCCTCCCCTCCATGGCTGGGCTTCTGGGAATGGAGGCGGCGGCCTACGGGGCAGGAGACTTCCTGAGCTGCCCACTCCGTCAGCGCACCCGGAACAGGGTGTCCGCCACCAGGACGTGCCAGGCTCCGTCCACCCACAGGGCGCGGCCTGGCACGGGGCCCAGGTCCAGCAGGGTCCCATCCGCCTGGCTCACGTGCAGGTGCTCGCCGGTACGGACAGCGATCTGTCCCTCCGGGCCGAGCGCTGCCACGGTGCTTGGAGTACCGAAGTCGGAGACCTTCCGCGTCTCACCGAGCGGGCTGCGCAACCACACCTGGAGCTGTCCCGCCCCGCTCGGGGCGGTATAGGCCACCCAGCCCCCGTTCACCGCATAGTCGATGCCCGGCTGCGGCCCCAAAAAAGACGCCTGGGCGCGCGGCTGCGTGAGGAGCGTCTCCTGTTCTCCGGTGTGGAGGGCAATCACGAACGTCTGCGAGGCGACCAGGTGCTTGCGGTAGACGACGAGCGTCCCGTCCGTGACCGGGTACGTGTTCCACGTCGTGGCGTCCGGGTCATTCGTCAGGCGCCGCGTCACGCCGTCCTGAAAGGTGTGGATGTCGTATCCGAGGCCCCAGAACGCAACGAAGCCGTTCCGGGCAACATCGTTGAAACTGTTCGCGCCCTGCCCAACGGACACCGTGGCGCCGGTCGCGAAGTTCCGCAGCATCAGCTCATCGCCTGGGTAGTGCGACCAGAGGGCATGGTCTCTCGCTGCCTTGACCCACACGAGTGCCTTGTCCGGATCCAGCTCAATGAGGGAGCCCTGGCGATACTCATACAGCCGCCGGGTCGAATCGTCGGTCCAGAAGGAGAAGAGCACTCCGGAGGAGATGAGCTGAGCGTCCCCGACTCTCCTCCCCTCGGGAACGGGAACCGGGGTGTCCTGGCCCGAGGACCGGTGGCGCACCACCAGGCCGGTGTCATTGCCGAGGGCGCTTCCCCCGGTGGCGTAGAGGAGGCGGGAATCATCCACGTCCACGAGCTGTCCGGGGACGGTGGCGACCCGCTCCAGGGAGGGGCTCGTCACGACGAGCACGGTCTGTCGCTGCGAGGTGAGCTGGCCCAGAGAGTCCTCCGCGATGAACTCCAGTTGCAAGCGCCTGTCCGTGAACGAGGAGAGGTCTACGCTCGCATCGAGCGTCCCGATGCCCTCCGCCACGGACACGGACTCGTACTGCCCGGCGACCCGAGCCACCAACTTGCACTCCGTCGCGTCATCCGCGCATGTCGCGCGGAGACGCTGGGTGGTGGAGGAGAGAGCGACCTGCCATGAGGCCGGCTCAGCCACCTCCAGATGGGGAGGACGATCGAGCACGAACGTCGCCGGAGTGACGAGGCTGTTTCCCCGGCTATCCGTGACCACGATCTCCAACGGGTGCTGCCCCGGGCTCAGCGGACCGAGGTCCAAGGTGCCCACGAGGTTGCCGGAGTTGTACGTGAGGGGTGTCTGTCGGTCCGTTCCAGGAATGCGTGCGACCGCGCTGGCCTCATAGGTCGACCAGACGGTAGCGCGGACGGAGAGGTGCTCCCCCGTCACCACGCCCTCGCACGCCCACATGGGCCTGAGCCTCACCTTGCATGCGGGCGCGAGGAGCTCCGTGCGCAGGTGTTCGGTGGGGCGGGGCGAGACCGTGAGCGACAGCCTCGCCGAGCGGCTCGGGTCTGCGATGGAGGTCGCCTCCACGACGACCGTCCCGGTGAAGGTGCTGTCCGCGAAGAACAAGGCATCCGTGGAGCTGCCGTAGGGCGTGGCGGGCGCGAACCGTCCCGGACCTTGAACGAGGCTCCAGGTGACGCCACGGTGCGTCGCCCCGAGACCTTGGACACGCGCGGTGAGGCCCGCAGTCTCTCCCGGTGCCAGGGTCGTAGGGGCCGCCGCGATGAGCACGCCCGTCACGTTGGGAGGGGTGGTGGGGGGCGGCTCGGGCGGCTCGGGCGGAGCGGTGGGGGGCAGCTCGGGCGGTGGGGCACCGTCGTCACTGGCAGCGCGGCAGGCAACGAAGAGCGCTGCGGCCAGCAGCATCCAGGGGAACGGAAAGCGTCGCATGTCTTCTCCGGGCCCGGCCCCTCTCCTCACCCAGGCGCAGCGTAGCCAGTCAGGGAGGAGGCGTCTACGCAGTGTCCGCGCGGGCGTCCCCCAGATCAATCCTTCGCGATATTCGCGAGGATCTTCGACCAGTGCTCGCGCATGGCCTCCCGGGCCTTCGCGTCCGGCAGCTTCTCCATGTGTACGTGGAGGGCGGCACCTCTCGCCTTGGACTCCAGGGTGAGCTGCAACGTGGCCGGCTTCGTCCAGCTGTCTGGCTGCCACGTCATGCGCAGGCGCTCTCCGGGCTTCACCACCCGCAGCTCTCCGCGCACGCCGGGGGCTCCGCGCCTCTTGGGAACCTCATAGCCCTTCCCCGGCTCGAACTTCAGCTTCGCGCCCGGACCCAGCCAGCGCTCCGCCTGCTTCGTGAGCAGGTCCCACAACTCGGGAGCGGTCATCGGCAGCGTGCGCACCACCCCCACCTGGAAACCCGTCGTGGCTGTCTCGCCCACCACCCGCTTGCCGCGAGCTTGCTCATACGCCACCGAGATCGACTGCTGCCACCAGCCGGACTCGACCTCCCGGGCCACGAGCGCGACAAGCTCCTTGTGGTTCAGCTCGGCCGCCCCCGCTGCATCCAAGGCGCGCATCCAGGCCTTCCAATCCCGTCCGGTGGCCTCCTTCACGGCGCTGTCGGTCACACGTTCGGTGATGAGCGCCTTCTTCTTCGCGGCCGCGGGCTTCTTCCCGCCCGGGGCAAGCTCCGCGAGTCGCGCCTGCACCAACCGCTTCACCAGCTTCGCCGGCAGCGGCTCGTCGGGCAGGAAGGTGACGCCGCTTTTCGACGTGGCGTACCCTTCCAGCTCCGGCTTCAGTGCCGGCACCACACCGCCGCTGAACGGGTAGTAGCCACAGTGGCTCTTGAAGAACGCGAAGCCCGCCACGACGTCCCCATCGACCTTGAAGGCGGGCATCCGGTAGCTGATCGTCTCGGTTGCCCCTGGAAGCAGCTTGCGCAGTTGCTGGCGCAGCGCCCCTAGCGTCTTCCTCGCTACCGGGTCCTTCACGCTCGCCAGATATGCATCGATCGGCTGCTGTTCCTGCTTCTTCGTCGCCATGCTCTTCGACCCCCTGAAGCGTTTCGCCCCGACTCAACGGAACCGAGGCTTTGCCCACAGCGAAAACCGGAAACGGTCCTAGCGGCGACCTCCGGCGGCCAGCTTGCGCCGGGGCTCGGCCTTCCGCGCGAGGTGCTTCACGGTCTGCTCGACCGTCGCGAGGAACGCGCGCACCGACTTGTCGAGCGCCGGCTCCGGCGTGTCCTCGATGCGGGTGTGCGAAATGCCCGGTGATGACTGCGCGAAGACCATCGCGGTCGGCACGATGTCGGCCATCTCCGCCGCGTCATGGAGCGGACCCGATGGGATCTCCGGCGAATGGCCGGTGACGTCCTTGACCGCTTTTCGCACGAAGCCGGTGAGCGTCTCATCGAAGATGCGCGGGGTGATCTTGAGGATCGGGCTCCACTCGACCTTGACTTTGAACTCCTTCGCAGCGGCGAGCGACGCCTTCTTCGTCCCCGCGAGCAGCTTCGCGAGCACGTCTGCGTCGAGCGCGCGCATGTCGATGGAGATCTCCGTGCGGCCCGGCACCGCGGTGACGAAGTTCGGCTCGACCTTCACCACGCCGCAGGTCGCGACCACGCGCGTGCGCGGCGTCTTCCCGGAGAGCTTCGTCGCGAGCGCCTGCGCGGCGAGGGCGAATCGGGCGCCTGCGAGGAACGCATCCTGGCGCAGGTGCAGCGGCGCGGCGCCGGAGTGCGCGGCCTGCCCGATGAACTTCAGATGGTGGCGCTCGACGCCCATCGTCCCGAGGACGACGCCTACCGGGCGCTTCATCTCCTGCAGCACCGGCCCCTGCTCGATGTGCAGCTCGAGGTAGGCCTCGGCCCGCAGGTCGTCGAAGTACTTCCGCGCGGTCTTCATGCCATCGAGGGTGATGCCGTTCTCGTTCAGCGCGTCGGGGAGCTTCACGCCGGCGCGGTCCACGAGGTGCGCGAGTTCCTTGTGCGGCTCGAGCGAGCCGGCGGACGCGGCGGACCCGGTGAGGCTGCGGCCGAAGCGCGCGCCCTCCTCGTCGGCCCAATCAACGATGTGGATCGTCACCGGCGGGCGTTCGCCCTTCGCGGCGTATACGCGAAGGACCTCGAGCCCTGCGAGCACGCCGAGACAGCCGTCGAGCCAGCCGCCACCAGGGACCGAGTCGAGATGGCTGCCAATGACGATGCTCCGCTCGGAGTCGCCCTGGAGCGTGGCCCAGAGGTTCCCTGCGCCGTCCTGGCGTATGGGGAGGGAGAGCTCATTCTTCAGCTTGCCCGCGAACCACTCGCGCGCCTTGCGCCAGACGGGGCCCCACGCGACGCGCTGGGCACCGCGCTCGTCGGAGGTGAGCTTCTCGAGTTCCTTGAGGTCGGAGATCACACGCTTCGAAGAAGGGTTCATGACCCACTTCATAGCGCTGATGCGGGGATGGAGAGGAGCGTCCTCGGGACCTTGCGCGAGTGGGTCTCCTTTTTCCAACAGCCTCGGCACGGCTCCGGCGGTCTCCTTATGTCTCCCGGGTCGCCGAGCCCACCTTGGATAGCTCCACCGAGGAGCCCTGAGCAGCTTTCGAGGACTGGCCCCGGTTGAGGACCCAGAGCGGCAGCCGCGGGAACAGGCCCAGGTGGAGCCCAAGCACCGCCCCGAGGGACGGGATGACCCCCAGCTGCGGCAGCACCCCCAGGACATCCCAGCTCGTCCAGGCCTCCTGGATCTTGCCGTCGGAGATCCGGAACATGTCGATACCCTGGAACTTCAGCCGCTTTCGGGTCGCGGGAAAGCCCAGCAGGCGCGCGGTGTGCGTACCCTCGGAGGTCCACCGCACCGACACCCGGTCCCCGGCCGCGACGATGTCCTCGACCTTGAACGCCATGTCGGGCACGGCGCTGATGTAGAGCTGGGCCGCCCGCTTGAGGCTCTCGGCGCCCATGCCCAGCGGCGGAGTGAGCGGATCGAGCGCGTGGAGCACGAAGCCAGGGGCCAGGATTTCGTCCGCCAGCTCGGGCTTGCGCGGGAGTTCGACGCGGCAACGGATCGCCAGCGCACACGCTTCTTCTGGGGTCATCGGTCACTTCCTCCAAATGCGGGCGGGCGGCCCCAGGGGGCGGGCCCTGCGGGGGCAGCTTCGACTTCGGGGGGCACCGCGGCACTCTCCAGGGCAGGACTGGCCGCGCAGCGCTGCCGAGCGTGCTCGAACCCCTGGAACCACAGGTCCTGCTCGTCGGCGTGGCGCTGCCACCGGTGGTAGCGGTTCAGGAGCGCATCGAAGAAGTACCCGGTCGTGCTCTTGGCCTTCATCGCGAGGTTCTCCATCTGTCCGGAGAGCAAGTGCATGTCCTCGTTGATGGCCTTGTAGAACGTCAGCTCCAGCAGCCAGTTGGAGAGCTGCCGGAGGACGGGCGCCGTGAGGAAGCCTCGGTAGACGAACATGTTGCCCCGCGTGTGGGTCTCATCGGTCGGGGTGTTGAAGAACAGCGCCGTGAAGGAGCGGCCCCCGGGCAGGGCCATGTCCACCCGCATGTGACACGGGCGGAAGATCTTCATGGTCACCGGCAGTCGCTGGGAGAAGATCTGATAGTAGAAGCGCACGGTCATCTCCTCGGCGCTCTCCTGCACATCGACGACCTCGGGCAGGCTCTTGCGCGAGGCGGGGTAGAGCCTCAGCAGCGTCGCCGCGTGGACCTGGAAGAAGTGGGGAAGATCGAGCACGTGCTCGATGAGGTAGTCGTACCGACTGGGGATGCGCTTGTGGAGTTGGTTGGTCAGCTCGAACCCCTCGGGCAGCTCCGTCGGCAGCGGCAGGGGGCTGGCGGCGGCGCGGCGGGGGTCTCCCGGCCAGATCCACACGGCCCCCTCTCGCTCCATGCAGGGGTAGGCGTGGGCCACCGCGGTCCGGGGGATGGACTGTCCCTCCGGCAAGAGCGGCAGGTGGACACAGCGCCCCGCCCCGTTGTACTGCCAACCGTGATAGGCGCACGCGAGCCGGCCCCGCCGCACCTTTCCGAGCGAGAGAGGGACGAAGCGATGCGGACAGGCGTCGAGGAAGCAGGCCGGCTGGCCCGATTCGTCACGGAAGAGCACCAGCGGATCCCCGAAGAGTTTCACTGGAAGTGGCTGTCCCCCGGGCAGCTCCTTGCTGAGGAGGACGGGGTACCAAGCGTCACGCATGCTCATCCGCTCACAAGTGACAGGTCACCGCATGAAGTCAAGAGCAGCCCGGGGGGTGCCCTGGCGGTGCTGGCACCGGGAGCCGTTTGAAGAATGGGCCCCATGAGGAACACGACGGGAAGCGCTGCGGTGACGCTCCAGGATGTGGCCAGCGTCGGTGGCCTCGCCGTGAACCACATCGTCCTCCTGTTGTACGTGCAGCTCGGATTCATCGACCGGCTCCAGCAGCTCGCGCTCGGGACGACCCAGGCGCGCTACGTGCTCGCCGCCATGGGGCTGGCCGGGTTCACGACCAGCCTGGCGGCGCCCGGACTGCTTCGCGCCAGGCACCCGGTCACGCCCCTGCGGCTGGGGTTCGGGGTGTCGTTCGTGGCTATCGCGCTGTCGCTGGCCTCGGAGGCATTGCCGCTCCTGGTCCTGTCCGCGGCAGGCATGGGGCTGGGCGTGAGCCTGAGCTACATCTGCCTGGTCGCCGCCGCGCGGCCGTCCTTCCGAGTGGAGCGGGTCGGCATGAAGGTGGGGCTCGGGACGGGCCTGGCCTACGCCATCGGCAGCGTCCCCTGGCTGTTCCTCGCGTCACCCGAGGCCAAGGGGCTTGCCTCGCTCGTGGCGTGCGCGCTCGGGGTAGGCATGACGTTCGTCCCGCGCGATGCCGCCTCCTCGGAGCGCCTGACAACGGAGGGAGGCGAACCGGAGCCCGAGAAGGAGCCAGCGGGGTTCTGGCCGATCCTGGCGATCTTCTTCGCGCTGATCTGGCTCGACTCGGGGGCGTTCGCCGTCATCATGAGCACCCCGACGCTGAAGGCCGCCTCCTGGGGAACGGAGCTGTTGCAGTGGCGAAACAGCGCCCTGCACCTCGGGTCGGCGCTCCTCGGCGGCTGGCTCATCGATCGCGGCAGGCTTCGCTCCACCCTGGTCCTGTCCTACGTCCTGATCGTCTTCGCCATCCAGCTCTTGCAGCACTCGCCGTCACTCGCGCCGCTCGCCTCCGTCGGCTATGTGTCCGCCGCCTCGCTGTACACCGTGGCCCTCTTCGCCTACGCCCCCGCGTGCCTCGGCCCCCGTAGGGACACGCGTCTTCACGGGCGTTGGATCCTCTTCACGCTCGCGGCCTGGGTGGGCTCGACGCTCGGCATCGGGATGGTACAGGACCTTCACTTCGTGCCGTCGTGGGTCATGGTCGTCGCGGGGCTCGTGGTGGGCTCGGCGCTGCTGGTGCGGGAGGAGGGCCCGAAGTCCTCCACCGCCCTGCCCTGGCTCCCGTCGTCCGTGAAGTTCTCCGGCGAGAGTCAGGCGGTCAGCCGCACACCGATGGCCGGCCACTCCAGCCCCAGGAGCGAATAGCTTGCCGCCGCTCCCGCGTCCTGGCATGGGCCCACGTCTTCTCCGCCTTCACCGCGTGGCGCGTCTCCAGCGCACGCCACCTCCGGCACCGCCTGCGCGGACACGCCCCGCAACTTGCGCGCGTACTTCGAGCAGAGGGCCCCGGGGCACATCGCTCCCCGGGGCCCTGGCTTCTTACTGCTGAGCCTCCAGCACCGACTCCTGCAGCGTGTCAGGCACCGGCTCGTAGGTGGCCAGCTTCAGGGTGGCCATGGCCCGGCCCTGGGTGCGCCCCCGCAAGCTGGTCACGTAGCCGAAGAGGCTGGCCATGGGCACCTGCGCGGAGACGCTCCGCACCGTGCCATGGCCCTCCATCCCCCGCACACGCCCACGCCGCGCGGACAGATCCCCGAGAACCTCTCCGAGGAACTCCTCCGGCGTGGTGACCTCCACGTCCATCACGGGCTCCAGCAACCTCACGCCCGCCCTGCGCGCCGCCTCCTGGAAGGCCAGAGAGCCGGCCAGGGTGAACGCCTGGGGGGTGGAGTCACGCACGTGCGTGCTCCCATCCACCAGCCGTACCTCCACGTCCACCACCGGGTAGCCCGCCAGCACGCCACGCTGCATGGCGCCCTCCACCCCCTTCTCGATGGCCGGGATGAACTCCTTCGGGATGACGCCGTTGTGCGTGTCATCCACGAAGACCAGTCCCGAGCCTCGCGGCGCCGGCCCCACCTCCATCACCACATGGGCGTACTGTCCGGGCCCGCCGGTCTGTCGCACGTGGCGGTAGTCCTGGCGGACCTTCTGACGCAGCGACTCGCGGTAGGCCACCTTGGGCTGGCCTACGCGCGCCTCCACGCCGTACTCGGTCCGCAGGCGATCCACCACGATCTCCAGGTGCAGCTCGCCCATGCCGGACAGCAGCTGCTGCCCGGTCTCCGGGTCCACCACCACGCGCAGCGAGGGATCCTCCGCCGCCAGCCTCACCAGTCCGTCCTCCATCTTCTGCTGCTCCCCCCGAGAGCGCGCCTCGATGGCGAGCTGGATGACCGGCTCGGGGAAGCGGAGCGACTCCAGCACCACCGGAGCCTCCAGCGCGCACAACGTGTCGCCCGTGCGCACCCCGCGCAGGTTCAGCGCCGCGCAGATGTCGCCCGCATGCACCTCATCCACCTCCTCTCGCTTGTTGGCATGCATGAACATCAGCCGCCCGACGCGCTCGCGGCGCTGCTGGCGGGGGTTGAGCACGGCCATGCCCGTGCGCAGCGTGCCCGAGTAGACGCGCAGGAAGACGATGCTCCCCACCGCCTTGTCGTGCATGAGCTTGAAGACGAACGCGCACACGGGTTCCTCCTCGTTGGCCGAGCGGGTGACCTGCACCTCGGTGTCCGGAGTGACGCCCTCGACCGCCGGGAGATCCGACGGCGCGGGGAGGTAGTTGACGACCGCATCCAGCAGCATCTGCACACCCTTCTTCTTGAAAGCCGCCCCGCAGAGCACCGGCACCAGCTGCCGCTGCAAGGTACCCGCGCGGAGCGCGCGCTCCAGCTCCTCCTCCGTGATGTCCGCCAGCCTTCCCTCCACGTACTTCCGCAGGACAGTGCCATCCACCTCCGCGCACGCCTCGATGAGCCGCAGGCGCAACGCCTCCGCCTCGGCGCGCAGCGCCTCGGGGAACTCCCGCTCCGAGGGCTCTCCCGACGCCTCGTCGAAGTGGAAGGCCTTCATGCGCAGCAGGTCCACGACGCCGCTGAACTCCGGGCCAGCTCCGATGGGGAGCTGCACCGGCACCGGGTTGGCATCCAGCCGCTGGCGGATGGAATGCACGCTCATGGCGAAGTCCGCGCCCACCTTGTCCATCTTGTTGAGGAAGGCGATGCGCGGCACCCCATGCCGGTTGGCCTGGTGCCACACCGTCTCCGACTGGGGCTCCACGCCCTGGCTGGCGTCGAACACCGCCACCGCGCCATCCAGCACGCGCAGCGAGCGCTCCACCTCGATGGTGAAGTCCACGTGTCCCGGAGTGTCCAGGATGTTGATGCGGTGCGCGGTGCCCACGAAGGGCCCTCGCATCGGCTTCCAGAAGGCGGTGGTGGCCGCCGAGGTGATGGTGATGCCGCGCTGCTTCTCCTGCACCATCCAGTCCATCTCGGTGGAGCCAGCATGCACCTCGCCCATGGCGCGGATGCGACCCGTGAAGAAGAGGATCCGCTCGGTGAGCGTGGTTTTGCCCGCGTCGATGTGGGCCATGATGCCGATGTTGCGGTAGCGCTCGATGCGTGTGGTGCGAGACATAAAGGTTTCCCGTTCCCGTCGGGTGAGGCCACCCGCGGGTCAAAAGACAGACACTGGTTGAGAGACATTGAGCCCCGGGCACACGGGCGCGCGCACGGGCCTGGCAGCGCCCCCTTGGGGGCGCTCAGGTCAGCGCGAAGACACACGAAGTCCGGGAAGGATCAGGGCGAACCGAACCCGCTCGGCACACGGAAACCAGCCAATCCGCGCCAGGGGACTTCGGTCCGCCTGCTCAAATGTCGAGCAGCACCTTGTGACGGGAGTCGAGACGCACGTCCGCCACCGGCGCGAGCACGCGCACGGACGGCACACCCAGAATGGTGCAGACGGGCCTCATAACTCAAACATATGTAAGCAGAGGGCTGCGTTTGTCAACCGCATGACTCGCAGCCACCGAGGTTCGAACAACCGCCCCCTCGGGCTGGGGGCTCTTGTCATCGAGAGTCTGCTCGTGGCGGCGACACGAGCCTCTCGCCGGTGCGGCGGAATCGGCAGCCCGCCTCATCGATGAGACGTTGCGAGGAGACCCCGAGCGACGCGCAGCAGGTCTATAGCGCGGGCGCAGGCGCGGGCGTGGGGGGGATGGGCGTGGGGGTAGGAGTGGGCGTGGGCTCAGGCTCGGGCGTGGGCGTGGGCGTCACCCAGCTGCAGCCGCCGCCAGTCTTCCAATAATTAGGCGGACAGGTCGCAGTGCAGTTACCGCCGCCCTCCTTACACAGAACGGTGGTCGCCGAATTCCTGGTTTCACAGGTGATGCTGCCAGTGCATGTCAGGGTGGGGGCCACAGCGAAGGATGAGAGGACTGCCTCGGAGCTCATCTCCGTGCTGATCACCGATTGCTCGATCGGCATCGGCTCTTCCGTGGTGTCAACGCCGCAGCCTGCAACCAGAGACGTGACCGAGAGGAGAAAAACCGCTTTGAAGAACTTCATGCTCGTACCTCGCGTGGGGGCCTTCTTGCGGACTCCAGTGGCCGCAAGTGCCGGGGTGGACTGCGGGAGGAATAGTGCCGCACAAGTAGAAAAATACACAATAGCCGCAATGCGATTTTTCCTAAGCATCCATGCTTAAGCGGAATAAACCCCTCAGATTGGGCAGCCCGTGGCCTTCACGCTCCGGAACTGTCTGATTTCCTACAAGTTCATTCACCCTGGAAATCTTCAGCAACTGCTTATTCTTAAAAAGCTATAAATCCCGTTATGACCAAGATCCAGCATTGGGTTCCCTTTAGAGGCCTCAAGGCGTTGTCTCGCACCGCCCTCCTGGGCTCGGTAGTGGTCAGCGCTCTCGCGGGCTGTGGTTCCACAGAGCAGCAGCCCGAGCCAGACTCCACGCTGGCCGCCCGGGCTCGGCTGCCCATGGCGCAGGCCACGTCCGCCTCCCCTGTCATCTCACCCGACTTGTCGACACGGACTGTCACCCCGCCGCCGTGGATTCACCAGACCATGCCCTCCATCGTCGCGGGCAATGGCATGTACCTGGTCGTATGGACCGAGGCCAACAGCCAAAACAGCCCCTCTTCCCATGACGTCTTCGCGACGCGGGTGAATGCCTCGACGGGCGCACTGCTGGACTCCGAGCCCATCGCCCTCGGGACGGCTTCGGATGTGGATGTGTACCCCGCGGCCGGCTTCGACGGGACGAACTTCCTCGTCGCCTGGAGCCGAGTGCCCTTCGCCTACGCGGTGCGGGTGAGAGCGTCGGATGGCGCGCTGCTCGACAGCCCCCGCAACATCAGCCATCCGTATCCCAGCCGCACAGGCTACCCGCTGCCGCACATGAACCCCGCCATTGCCTTCGACGGGGCGAGCTACCTGGTCGTCTGGAACGGCGCCTACGGCACTCAGGACGGGTTCATCGAAGACGGCATCCTCGGTGCCTGGGTGAACCCCGCGACCGGGCAGCCCCACTCGGGCTACAGCTTCGTCATCAGCCGGCGCCAGGGCAGCTCCCCCAAGGTGGCCTACGGCGGCGGGCGCTACCTGGTGACCTGGTCCGACAACACCGGCGGGTCGCAGAACGTCTATGGCGTGCGCATCGACGCCGCATCCCGGCAGGTGCTCGACGCAACGCCGCGGCCTCTCATCGCCGCCCCAGGAGCCCAGGAACAGAGCCCGGTGGTGGCCTCGGACGGCAGCAACTTCCTGGTGGTCTGGCGGCTCAGTAACGGCACGCTCGAGGCGGCCCGGGTGCAGGGCGCGACAGGCACGGCCCTCACGCCCTACACCACCGTGGGCACGGCGAGCACCCAGGCTGCCGCGGTCACCTTCGATGGGCAGGACTATCGGGTGGCCTGGGTGGGCAACCACGAGGGGGCCGTGAAGGCGTTCGGCACCCAGGTGTCCACCAGCGGCGCGGCCGGCGAGCAGCTCTTGCTCTCCTCCACCGCCTACACGACCCAGTCGGATGCGCCGGGCATCGCCGCGACGAGTCCGGGCCGTTTCCTGATGCTCTACAGCTTGTACGACCGCACCCGGATGCGGCTGGTGCAGGACGAGCAGCCCCAGGAATGCGGCGCGCAGCAGCCCACGATGGTGCTCAACGGCCCAGCGACGATGAACCTGCAGTGTACCCAGGGCGCCACCTACACCGACCTCGGCGCCCAGGCGTTCGACGGGTGCGGCAACCCGCTCGTGGTGCGCGGGCACAACACGGGCTCGGACTCCTCTGGCCCCGGCCCGAACCCGGGGGTCGAGGGCAACTACACGATCTCCTACGTCGCGTGGGACGCGCAGGGGCGCACGGTGAGCGCTACCCGCACGGTAAACGTGGAGGACTCCCAGGCGCCCACGCTGCAGTTCCTCGGCGCGGCGGAGGTGACGCACACCTGCGGCAGCATGTGGAATGACCCCGGCGTGACGGCCTCGGACGCGTGCTACGGCTCGCTGACGCACACCGTGTGGCGCACCGGTGAGGTGAACGGCTGGGCCGCGGGCACCTACACGGTGACGTACTCGCTGACGGACACCGGTGGCAACAGCGCCCCGCCCCTGACCCGCACCGTGCATGTGGTCAACTGCCCCTGGTAGGTCCCACCCCCGGGGCGCCTCTTGGGCGCCCCGGTTTCTCATGGGGTCCCATCCCTGGTGCGCTTCCGCGGCTGGCCGTGGCGGCGACATGGAGCTGGGGTGCTCGACCGTGAAGACGAACCCGAGCCAGGAGTGAGCGCCCGGTAGAGCGTCTTGAGCAGTCGATCGATGTCCTCGATCTGCGAACGAGGACACGGGGTGAATAGAGACACGGTTGGTACGTCCGAGGGCTTGGTTGGGCCCGAGTGGGTTGGGCGTGGGCGATCGTGGGTCCGAAGTACGCGGGACGGGCCGGTAGCTCTCGCATCCCTGAAAGCAGACCTCTTATGCACATGCCGAAGTGGTGGTTGGGCGCACTCGCGGGTGCGCTCGTGGGCTGTTCTGCGGGGCCGTATCCAGGTGATCCGGACTTCGACACCGAGCCCGGTGGCTGGGATGGCCCAGGGGCGCCTTCCGACACGGGCATGCCGGACTTCCAGCTCGAGTTGGTGACGGGGCCCTCGGAACTGGGCGCGAACACGGCCACCTTGCTTCGCGCGCGGCTGTGCAACCGGGGCGAGGTGGAGGCCAGCACCGAGGTGGCCTTCTTCCTCTCTCTCGACAACGTCATCGATGAGCGCGACGAGTACCTGAGCACCAGCATGCGGGTGCCGGTGTCTGCGGGGTACTGCCGGGATGCGAGCGCGCGGGCGGTGATGCCGAGCGTCGGAGAGGGCAGCTACTTCCTGGGCGCCATCGTGGATCCGCAGGGCCGGGTGAGCGAGGTGAGTGAGAGCAACAACCAGCGCGGGGGGGGCCGCATCCTGGTGGACATCACCGCGCCTGCGGCTCCGGTGCTTGCGTGGACGACGCAGGGGAGTGGCATCCCGCAGCTGCCCCAGCTGTCGGTGCAGACCGAGGCGAACGCGACCGTC
The DNA here is from genome assembly GCF_034259325.1 of Hyalangium ruber. Taxonomy (NCBI): domain Bacteria; kingdom Pseudomonadati; phylum Myxococcota; class Myxococcia; order Myxococcales; family Archangiaceae; genus Hyalangium; species Hyalangium rubrum. The sequence goes on from NZ_JAXIVS010000022.1 coordinate 107,682, forward strand.
CGCATCTACGGCGGAGGCAGCTGCCAAGGGATGCCGCTGGCGGACTCCGCGACCGGTTCGAACACGTATTGCGAGGTGCCGCTCGACCTGCCGTCCTATTCGGTGATCAGCTACTCCGCGCGGGCGTATGACTTCGCGGGCAATGCCTCGAGTTGCACCAACATCCCCGCACCAGCCGGGTACGGGAACACGGACACGACGCCGCCAGCCCCACCTGTGCTGGTCGAGACGAACTGGAGCTACGGCACCACGCAGCATCAGCTCTTCGTCCGGGGCACCGCCGAGCCGCTGAGCGAGGTGGGCATCTTCGTGGACGTGCAATGCACGGGCAATCCGGTGGCCACGGTCTCCGCGAGCGCCAATGGCACCTTCAGCGCCACGCTCACGGTGGCCGCCACGGGCGTGGGCAGCATCCGTCGGGTGTTCGTCGCGGCGCGGGACGCCGCGCTCAACGAGTCCACGTGCATCGGGGGACCCACGTACGAGACGCCGTGCCCGCAGGGCTACGCCAACTGTGACGGGAACCCGGCCAACGGCTGCGAGGTGGACCTGACGTCGGACGCGGACCACTGCGGCACCTGCGGCACCACCTGCCCGGATCGGGGCAACGCGGAGGGTGTCTGCGTGGCGAGCACGTGTGGCATCGGCTGCCCGGTGGGGACGTACGACTGCGACGGCAACGCGGCCAACGGCTGTGAGTCCACCCAGGCGTGCGGCCCGGCCTCATGCACCATCGACCGCTCGGAGGAGCTGGTCATCACCTCGCTCTCGGTGGTGGAGGACATGATCCGCACGCCGGTGGGTGGCGCCTGGCACTTCGAAACGCTGATGCGCTCGCTGGCGGGGGGACAGGATCCGTCTCCGCTGGTGCGCCAGTGGCTCCGGACGTGGACGACGACGCAGACGATCAACGGGCTGACCGTGCCGGCGCGGCCGCAGATGATGACGAAGGTGCTCGGGCCGTGGGAGGAGCTGAGCGGCGGGCCCAATCAACCGCTGAACTTCGCGCATGCGCCGTTCCGGCTGCTGGCGATCGTCAACCGGATGGACCTGCGGCAACCTGGGGTGCAGGCCGGCGAGGGACGCTTCGTCTTCGGAGTGCTGGACCCGAACGGCAACCCGCTGGAGTTCACGGTGATCTTCGAGTACGCGCTGCCGGGCACGACGCCGGAGGCAATCCAGGCCTGGGCGCATGACTGGCATGAGCTGGGGCAGCTGGGGCTGAGCCACCCGGACTTCAAGATGAAGCTGCACGCGCTGACGAATCGCTTCGCCAAGGAGGGAGTGATGCCGGGCCGGCCGCATGGCAGCGCGCTGAACCAGATCCGCACCAACGAGGTGGCGCTGGGCGAGCCGTGGGAGATGCGGGAGTTCGTGCTGACGACATCGGGGCTGCAGCCGGCGACGGTGAAGCTGACGCCGGACAACGGCTTCCAGAACACGAACACGCTGAGCAGCTTCATCAACGCCAACCAGGCGGACATCCTGGCCGAGCAGCACACGGTACCGGAGCGCTTCTCCGGGCAGCGGTTCCTGGGGGCTTCGTCGAAGGTGCCGGAGAACTTCTTCTGGCGTGCGCCCTCGGTGAACACCGAGGCGCGGCACAAGTTCTCGCTCAACACGTGCAACGGGTGCCATGCGGGTGAGACGGGCACGGATTTCGTACACATCGCCAACCGTGCCGAGGGCCAGCTGGCAGTGCTGTCTCCCTTCTTGAGGGGCGGAACGGTGCAGGATCCGGTGACGCGCCAGACGCGGCAGTTCGACGATTTAGGGCGACGTGCGCAGGATCTGGCAACGCTGGTGTGCGGAACTCCGGCCACGGGCATCAAGGGCTCGGACCTGACGTTCGAGTCGCTGCTGGGCTACCCGGCGCCGTCCAACCTGCCTCGGGCGCGCGTCCACTGAGGCACGGTCCTTTTCCTTGCAAGCGGCCAGGCTGCGACCCACTCTGCCGGGATGGAAAAGCCTGCGTCCGAATGGAAGTTGCCCTGGGAAGGCGGGTGTCGCTGCGGGAAGGTCCGCCTGCGCGTCACCCTGCCGCCGCTCCTCGCCATGGCGTGTCACTGCACGGGCTGTCAGAGCATGAGCTCCAGCGCTTTCAGCCTCTCGCTGGCAGTGCCCACGCCCGGCTTTCAGATTCTCTCAGGAGAGCCCGTGGTGGGCGGGCTGCATGGGCCGTCGAAGCACATGTTCTGCGACTACTGCATGACGTGGATGTTCACGCGGCCCGAGGGCATGGAGGAGATGTTCGTGAACCTCCGGCCGAGCATGCTCGACGACCGGAGCTGGTTCGTGCCGTACATCGAGACCTACACGAAGGAGAAGCTGCCCTGGGCGACGACGCCCGCGGTGCATTCATACCCAACGTTTCCGGAGATGTCCGCGTACGAAGGGCTCATACGCGAGTTCGCCGCGAAGGGTGCACGCCCCAAGTAGAGGAGCTCTCGACCCCTGGAGGTGTTCCCGTGAAGTGCTCTCTCGCCGTACTGCGGCCTGCAACGGGGGACAGACGGTCTCCTGCTCGGGCATCACCTGCTCCGCGACGACCAACTCCGGTGTGACGTGCGACGGCGTGTTCACCGCTTGTCCTACCCCTGCCTGCAATGGCCTGCCCGCCTGCAACCTCTACGCAAACCAGCGCTGCACCGCGCGCGTTGGCACAAGGCTGGATTGCTGCCGGGAGGACGGCTGGGCTGACTACCTCATCTGTCCGAACTGGGGCGGAGGGAGGTACTGGCTCTACGAGTAGAAGGTCGGCTGGGTGAGTTCACGCAGGACGACGGCTACCTCTTCCGCTCCGAGCAGCAGGTGCGGCAGGAGGTGGCCGCTTCGCGCGGGGTCGGCGGGGCGTCAGTGGGCACCCTGACGCGGTGCCGGTGGCTCCGAGGTGGGCTGCCGAATGCTGTCATAGGCAGGGTAGTAGCAAGCATCCCTCCACTCGTATTCATCGTCATTACAAGGGGGCTGCACCTCCGCGAAGCGTCTCCAACACCCGCCATTGATGACCACCTCCCCCTGTCGACATTTGCCGGCGCTGTCAGGGCGGCGCTGGCCAGGCAAGGGGTTGGGAGGCACGTCCAGGCCAATGCTGGACCACCCTCGTGGCGGAGAGGGCTCCTTCATCGGCGCGGTGAGCACCTCCTGCGCGAGTTCGATGGTGCCACCGTCCCCCATGCCTCCGTCCCGGCTCTCGGCTTGAGCAACCACAGGCGCTTCCTCCGAGGATGGCTCCTGTGAATGCTGCTGAGAGATCACCGCGAGCAGCACCGTGGCAATGCCCACGCCAATCCAGGGCAGCCACATCAGGCCTTGTTCCCGTGGCGCGGAGGCAGCCATGACGCGTGCAAGCTCCGCCGCTTCACGCCGCGCGGCCTGCGCTTTGTCCTCGGAGGCCTGCTGCCGCGCCTCGTGTACCTTCCCCACCTTGGGGACAGCCGGTACCAACCCGGCAAACAGCGGTTGATCTGCTGTAGGGCCCGCGCACTCGGCTTCCTGTTCCAACAAACGAGCCAGTTCCTGAGCGGTCCCCCGCGCCTTGGGACGCAACGAGAGCATGCGCAGGATGAGGGCGCTCAGCTGCGGGTCCACCCGAGCGTTGAGCACCCACGGCGTTCGTGGACTGGCCCGGTCCGCGTACCAGAGGCGGGAACCTGCGTTGCCTGGGTTGGTGGTGGGGGGATGCCGGATGCAGTTCGGGACGCGCGGCTTGTCCATCGGGTTGCCTCACAGTGTGGGAAACGGCTACCTCTGGCCACGCACAGCCTACCCGATGAGTAGGCAAGGAGCAGCACCCTCCTTGAGGTCACCCGGCCGCCGCTTCGACTCGATGCCGGGCCCGAGGCCGCGCGGCAGGCCTCCCGGCGCACCACCCCGAGGCATCTTTCTCGTGGCGCATTTATATCAGACTGATATATCCGAATGGAGGAGGTCACCGTGGCGAGAGAGAACACCTGCCAGTTCGCCATCCTGGGGATGCTGTGCCGGGAGCCCATGAGCGGTTACGACCTGCGCCAGGCCATCGAGCAGACGGTGGGGCACTTCTGGCAGGAGAGCTACGGCAACCTGTACCCGACGCTGGAGCGGATGGAGACAGAGGGGCTGGTCGCGCTCGACCGGGAGGAGCATTCGCCCGGCGGGCGGGTGCGCAAGGTGTACCGGGTGACGGCGCAAGGGCGGCGAGTGCTCGCGGAGTGGTTGCGTCGGCCGGTGGTGCCTCACGTGGAGCGCAACGAGCTGCTGCTCAAGCTCTTCTTCGGATCCCGGGTGGGACCGGAGGCCTCGCTGGCGCACGTGGAGCACAGCCGGGCCGAGGCCGAGGAGATGCTGTCCGCGCTGCGGCTCATCGACGAGGACGTCCGCCGCTCGCGCGAGGGCCACCCGGAGCTGCCCTATTGGCACCTGTCCGTTCGCGCGGGACTGCTCGGCCTGGAGGCGCACCTGCGTTGGTGCGACGAAGCCCGAGAGACGCTCCAGCGTCTCGCGCTCACGGAGGGTTCGAAAAAGAAGGAGGAGCGGGATGAGCGGTGAAGAAGGCTCGCGGCGCTTGCCGGTGTTCCTGCCATGGCTCGCCCTGGTGGCTGGGGCAGGCATGTCGATGCTCTTGAATTCGCGTGGGTCGCTGCTGCCCGGCTGGTGCATGGGCGCCTTGCTGCTCTTCTTCGTCCGCCAGCAGCGGCCGGGGGTGGGCTTCGCCGGCATCCTCTGCGTGAACACCCTGGCCACGGGCCTGGTGAATCTGGAGGTGTTCCCGGGATCCGTCGCGGACAATTTCGGCATGGCCTTTGGCGGCGCCCTCTTCCTGGCGCTGGTGTTCCTGGCGGACCGGCTCATCGTGGGGCCACGAGCGTCCTTCGCCGGGACGCTCTTCCTGCCGGCGGCGATGACGGGGCTGGAGTACTTCAGCAGCCTGGGCAACCCGTTCGGCACCTGGGGCTCGCTGGCCTACACCCAGGCTGGCGCGCCGGTGCTGGTGCAGCTCGTGTCGGTGACGGGACTGTGGGGCCTGACGTTCGTCCTGGTGTGGTTCGCCTCCGTGGCCAACTGGGCCTTCGAGCACCGGAACGAGGGGCGCCGCGTGCTGCCCGGAGTCGCGGTGTTCGCGGGAGTGCTCGTGGCCATCCTCGCTTTCGGCGCGCTGCGGCTCGCGGGGGCAGGCAGCGTGGGTGAGCGCGTGCGGGTCGCGGGCATCACTGTGGCGGGCGAAGTGGCCGCAGGACGTGAGGCGGGCCTGTCCCGGCTCATCCAAGGAGGGGCCTTCGGTGACGAGGACTGGCGTGCCTTCGCCGAAGCCTCGGGCTCGGTGAACGAGGAGTTGTTGCGTCTGTCGGAGCGCGAGGCCGAGCAAGGCGCGAAGCTCATCCTCTGGTCCGAAGGCAACGCGGTGGTGCTGGCCGGGCAACTGCCGGCCCTGCTCTCGCGGGGGAGCTCCCTGGCGCGCGAGCGGAGCGTGTGGCTCGGCATGGCGGTGGCGAGCTTCGAGCCCTCGGCGGAGCGCATGTTGCGCAACGAGCTCATCCTGGTGGGGCCGGATGGGAGCGTGGCCTGGCGCTACGTGAAGGCCCGGCCGGTCCCAGGTTGGGAAGCGGACCACTCCATTCCGGGGAGCTCGGAAGTACCGGTGCTGCGTGACTCGGGCGTGGGGAACCTGGGGGGAGCCATCTGCTTCGATGGGGACTTCCCGGCGCATTTCGCCGGCCCCACGGAGCGGGGACTCGAGCTGCTCCTGCTGCCCGCGAGCGACTGGCGAGCCATCAGCGCGCTGCACCGGCGGCAGGCGGTGTTCCGCTCGGTGGAGCAGGGATTCAGCATGTTGCGGCAGGCCAACCAGGGCCAGTCGGTGGCGGTGGATGGCTACGGGCGCGTGTATGGCGAACTGGACCACTTCACGATCGAGGAGCGGGTGCTGCGCGCGGAGCTTCCAGTGGGGCGGGTACCCACGCTCTACGCGCACATCGGCGATTCCGTGGGGGCGCTCTCCTGCCTGGTCACGCTGGGGTGGGTGGGCTGGGCCATCGTGGGAGGGCTTGCCCGTCGGTGGCGTTCGGCGCGTCACCAGACCGGTGCAGGCGTCCCTGGTTCTCAGGGACTCAATCCCTAGCGTGCTTCCGCGGCGGACTGGAGCCGCACCGGCTGCTTGCGAATCCCCAGGCTGAGCGGCACCGCCACCAGGGCGATGGCCGTGGCCACCAGGTAGACATCATTGATGCCCTCCACGAACGAGAACATCTCGATGTGGCGGCGCTCCGTCATCCCCTGCCGCACGAGCACCTCCGCCTCCCGGCTGGTGAAGGTGGACAGGAGCGACGTGAAGATGGCGATCGAGAACGCCCCGAACACGTTCCGCAGCCAGTTGCTGATGGAGGAGGCATGGCCGCTCAGCTCGCGTGAGATCTGCTCCATGCCCGCGTTGCTGGCCGGCATCAGGGAGAAGGCAATCCCCACGTTCCGCACCACCATCCACACCAACATATAGGTGTGAGAAACCTCCGGTGTCAGACGGCTCAGCGCATACGTGCCACCCGCGATCATCAGAACGCCAACCGTCATGAGCGTGCGCGGCCCAATCGGGCCGTACAGACGCCCGACCACGGGCATGAGGAGCGCCATCGACAGAGAGGCCGGTAGGAGGATCAACCCCGTCTCCAGCGGCGACACGCCCTGAATCTGCTGCAGGAACAAGGGCACGAGGAACACGCCCGAATACAGGCTGATGGTGATGATGCTCGAGATGATCAGCGTCACCACATAGCGGCCGTTCGCGAGCACCCGCAGGTTGAGCAGCGGAGCGCGCGTCCTCAACTCCCTGACGACGAAGGCGATCAAGCACAGCGTCCCGAGCAGGAACAGGGACACGCTCTTCACATCCATCCACCCCCAGGCTCTCCCCTGGCTCAGGGCGATCAGGATCGACAGGGTACCGATGACGACGGTGAGCAGTCCGGGCAGGTCGAACGCCTTCGGGACCTGCAGGCGGTAGAAGGGGATGGTCCGCACGGCCAGGAACACGGCGGCGAGGCCAAGCGGGACGTTGAAGAAGAACAGCCACCGCCAGTTGCCCAGGGTGATCAACCAGCCCGCGAAGGTCGGCCCGAACGCGGGAGCCAGGCTCGACGCCAGGCTCCAGAGGCTGGCGGCCAGCGCCTGCCGCTCCCGGGGAACGAGCTGGTAGATGAGCGTCATGGTCACGGGCATGATGGCGCCGCAGAACGCGCCCTGCAGGAACCGGAAGGCCACCAGCGAGCGCGCATCCCAGGCCACCCCGCACAGCACCGACGTCAGGATGAAGCCCACCAGGCTGGCCACGTATACCCACTTGAAACTGAAGCGTCCGCCCAGGTAGCCGGTGAGCGGCGCGCTCGTGCCCATCGCGAGCATGAAGCCCGTCAGCGTCCATTGCAGCAGCGAGAGTTCGGCACCGAAGTGCCGCTGCAGCTCGGGAATGGCGATGGTGATCGTGCTGGAGCTCAGCACGGACATGAACGACCCGATGAACAGGGCGAACATGAACGGCCAGAAGCGAGTGGCCCGTGGTTCTTCGGGTGGGTGCATGGGTTGGGACAACGCGGCAACCAAGCTCACCCGAGGACCTACCCCGCCTTTGGCTTCACCGCCTGGACGACGCGCTTCACTGCCGTCACGAGCACCAGGACCAGCGCTCCGGCGACGACTCCCGCGAACGCATCGAACAGCGTCGGAACCAGCGCTCCCAGGACACCTCCGATGCCGGGCACGCCGCCAGCCCCATGCGCAAGCCCCTCGCTGAGGTGGTGGAGGGCCGGGATGCCATGGGTGAGGATGCCGCCGCCGACCATGAACATGGCGGCCGTGCCAGCGATGGAGAGGAACTTCATCAGGTACGGGGCCACCACCAGGAGCGTCCGGCCAAATCCACGCGCGGCCGCGCTCTGCTTCTTGATGAGGTAGTACCCCGCGTCATCGAGTTTGACGATTCCGCCGACCAGGCCATAGACGCCGACCGTCATGATCAGCGCGATGCCCACCAGCACGGCGACTCGCTGCCCGAAGGTCGCGGAGGCCACCGTGCCCAGCGAGATGACGATGATCTCCGCCGAGAGGATGAAGTCGGTGCGGACCGCCCCTTTGATCTTCTCCTTCTCGAAGGCGACGATGTCGACCTGAGGGTTGGCGACGGCCTGAACGAGCTCCTGATGGTGGCTCTCGTCCTCGGCCTTGCTGTGCAGGAACTTGTGGGCCAGCTTCTCGAAGCCCTCGAAGCAGAGGAAGGCACCACCCAGCATCAACAGCGGGACGATCGCCCAGGGCGCCAGGGTGCTGATGGCCAGGGCGGCGGGGACCAGAATCGCCTTGTTGACCAGCGAGCCCTTGGCCACCGCCCAGACGACGGGCAGCTCGCGATCGGCGTCGACGCCCGTCACCTGCTGGGCGTTCAGCGCGAGATCGTCGCCGAGCACACCAGCGGTCTTCTTGGTCGCGACCTTGGTCATCGCCGCGACATCGTCCAGGAGGCTGGCGATGTCGTCGATCAGGGTGAGGAGGTTGCTACCGGCCACGCTGAACTCCCGAAGTCGAAGAGCTGCTCAGGCACGGCTACCTATCATGAGTGGGCGGGCGACGGGTGACCGGATGCGCTCCCCCTCCCCCTCCCCTTCAGAAGGTGCCGGGTTACGGCTGCACGGTGGTGACGAAGGACAACTTCCCGTTCTCCACCTTCAGCACCACCGCCTGCTTCTCCGCATCCCGGTTGGCGTTGATGGTGATCTTCCCCGCCACCCCCGGGAAGTCCTTCGTCGCCGCGATGGCATCCCGCAGCGCCTTGCCCGACAGGTCCGGCGCCCGCTTCATCGCGTCCACCGCCAGCTTCGTCGCGTCGTACGCCAGCGCCGCGGAGCTGTCGGGCGGGACGCCATAAATCTTCTGGTACTTCTCCACGAAGGCCGTGAGCAGCGGGTCCGGGTTGTCCAGCGCGTAGTGGTTGGAATAGTAGCTCCCGTCCAGCGCCGAGCCGCCCAGCTCGAAGAGCTTGTCGGAGTTCCAGCCGTCCCCTCCCAGCAGCGGCACCTTCAGCCCCAGCTCCCGCGCCTGCCGCGCGATCAGCCCCGCGTCCGTGTAGTACCCCGGCACGAACACCGCCTCTGGCTTCGTCTGCTTGATCGCCGTCAGCTGCGCCCGGAAGTCCGTGTCGCCCTTCGAGTAGGTCTCATGGGCGGTCACCTTCCCCCCCTGCTGCTCGAACTCCTGGATGAACACCTTCCCCAGGCCGATCGAGTACGCGCTCTTGTTGTCCGTCAGCACCGCCACCTGGCTCAGCTTCAGGTGCTCCCGTGAGAACTTCGCCATCACCCGACCCTGAAATGGATCGATGAAGCAGACCCGGAAGATGTAGTCCCCCTTCTGTGTCACCTCGGGCGCCGTCGAGGTGTACGCGATCTGGGGCACTCCGGCCGCCTGCGCCTTCTCCGCCATGGCCATCGACACCGAGGAGGCCGACTCGCCGATGATGACCGCCACCTGGTCCTGAGCGATGAGCCGCGTGACGGCCTGGGCCGCCTCCTCGGGCCTGCCCTGGCTGTCATACATCCGCACCACCAGCTTCTTGCCCTTCACCCCACCGGCCTCGTTCGCCTCGTTGATCGCCAGCTCGATGCCGTTGCGCGCCGAGATGCCGAAGCTCGCCTCGCTGCCCGTGAGGCTGCCCACGGCACCGACCCGGATGCTCTCCGCGTCGTCAGGACGGCTCGCCTTGGCCTCGACAGGTGGGGAGCCCGTCACCGGTGTGGATGCAGCCTCGGGCTTCTTCTCGCAGGCCACCACGGCCAGGGCGAGCGCAGCGAAGAGCATCGAGAAAGAGCGGTGCATGGACAGGCTTCCTCCTCCCCCGTCATCAGCGACAGAGGGGAGCTGTCGCAGCGGGGGGGAGCGTCACCATAGGACAGAAACCGCTCCAGGAGTCCCACGGAGGGCAGTGCCCGCGGAGGGCGCGGGGGGCTATCTGCGGCCTGACTTCTTGGAAGGCGTCGGCGCGGGCCTTTCCGCGGCCAGCTTCAGCTCGTCCCGCTCCCGCGTGACTTCCGTCAGGCTGTCCTCCAGGTCTCCCATCTTCGACCTCAGGTTCTTGTTCTCCGCGCGCAGCACTCGCACCTCGGACTGAAGTGACTCCACCTCCGTGCGAAGCGAGCTTGCCTCCGAGCGCACCTGCCTCAGCTCCTTCGAGGGGCCACACGCGGAGAGAACCCCCAGCGCAAGCGCGCCGACTGCCACCCATGTCTTCATCGATGCCAGACTCCTCGCAGGCATGCACCGGGGACCCTTCCCTGGATGCGCCTTGCGTCCAGAGCCCAGGAGCAAGGGATGTGCCTGGACTACCCGCCTTGGCGCGCCCTGCGCCTCGGCGCGGTACCCTGGCAAGACGCAAGACCCCCGACGCACGTTGCCATGCTGGTGAGCCTACTTCCGGGTGGCAGGAGGGCTCCTCTTGGAGGGAGCCGGGGCGGCGACCGGCGCCGGGGTGGTCGCCGCTCTCGTCGCGGCGACCTTGAGCTGATCACGCTCCTGGGACACCCGCTTGAGGGCGCTCTCCATGTCCGTGAGCTTCGTCTTCAAGGTGGCGTTCTCCTTGCGAAGCTGGACCACATCCTCCTGCGCCTGCGTCAGCTCTTCCGACGGCCCGCATGCGACCAGCGGAGCGAGCGCAAGCACCACGGCTGCCATCCACGTCTTCATCGTCCAGTCTCCTGGCAGGTCCTCGCCGAAGCCCGCCTCCGGGCACGACCTGTCCCGTCGAGCCAAAGCAAGGCACATGCCTCCACCTCTTTGCCTTGAGGAGGCGCACGCCTCGCCATGAGGACCGTGGCGGGACGCCATGGCACCCGGGTGAGTTGCCACACCCCGGCCCTCACGCCCCAGGAGGGCGCGTGGTAGAATGAACCTGCCTGCGAAGAGGAGAACCCCATGCGTGGATTCAAGCTGTGGCTCGGCGGCGTTGCGCTTGCTGGCCTGACCCTGGGAGCGGTACCCGCGGACGCTTCCGTCAAGGTGATTGGCCGAGGCGAGGGACGTCTCTGCTACGAGTACGCCAAGACGGGTCATTCCTCGGAACCGGGTATCGAGAGCTGCACCCGCGCGCTCACCGAGCAGGCGCTGACTCCGGAAGATCGCGCCGCGACCTTCGTCAACCGAGGCATCCTCCACATGTATGCCAAGGACTTCGCTCGCGCGCTCACCGACTACGAGGAGGCCATCACCCTCAAGCCGAGCCTCGCTGACGCCTACGTCAACAAGGGCGTCGCCCTGGTGAATCTTGGCCGCGACGCAGAGGCGGTGACGGCGATCGGCCAGGCGCTGGAGCTGAACACGGTTCGGCCCGAGATCGCCTACTACACGCGCGGCATCGCCAACGAGATGCTCGGCAACATGCGCGAGGCCTACAACGACTACCGCCAGGCCGTGGCGCTCAAGCCCGAGTGGAAGGAGCCGCAGGCACAGCTCCGTCGCTTCGCGGTCGTCCCCAAGAACCGGGGCTGACAGCCGCCCGCCCAAACAGCACCAGGGAGTAGGCTTCGCGCACGTATGTCCAAAACCAGCGCCACCCCAGGACTTGGGCCCGAGTACAACCCGCTCGTCTCTCCTCAGCTCGAGGATCCTCACGCGTTCCTCGCGCGCGCACGGCGAGAGGAGCCGGTGTTCTTCAGCACGGTACTTGGGTCCTGGGTCGTGACGCGCCATGCGGACATCAGCGCCGTGGTCGCCGATACCGCACGCTTCTCGTCCGCCGAGTCCATCACGGTAGGCGCCGCGACGACGCCGCCGGAGGTCATCCACGCGCTGATGGACGGCTACCCCCTGGTGCCGAGCCTCGTCGACAATGATCCGCCAGCGCATACGCGCTTCCGGAGTCTCGTCAGCAAGGCCTTCACCGGGCGGCGCCTCACGGAGAAGGAGCCCTTCATCCGCTCCCTCGTGGACGAGCTCATCCACACCTTCGTGCAGGAGGGGCAGGCGGACCTGTTCCTCCGGTTCGCCCATCCGCTGTCCTCGAGCATCATCGCGGAGATACTCGGCATCCCCCGCGCGGACATCAGCAGGTTCCGGCGCTGGTCCGACGATCTGTCCACGGTCCTCGCGGCGCATGGCCCCGTCGACCACCAGGTCGCATGCGCGCGGGGCGTGGTCGACTTCCAGCGCTACCTCGCCTCGGCGCTCGAGGAACGGAAGACGTCTCCCCGAGAGGACCTGCTGAGCGACATCATCACCGAGGGGCAGGCGATGACGCCCCCGATGAGCATGGCGGAGCTCGTGAGCCTGCTGATGCAGGTCCACTTCGCGGGTCACGAGACGACCGCGGGCCTCATCGTGGGGGCGGTGGAGTTGTTGCTCAACAACCCGGAGCAGTTGCAGGCACTGCGGAACGACCCAAGCCTCATCGCGGGCGCGGTCGAGGAGGCGGTGCGGATGACCTCTCCCGTGCATGCCATGTTCCGCACCGCGCTGGAGCAGGTGGAAATCGGGGGCGTCACGATTCCGAAGGGAGCCCACATCCGGATCGTCTACGCCTCGGCCAACCGCGACGAGGCCCGGTTCCACGAGCCGGAGCGCTTCGATATCCGGCGGCCTGACGTCAAGAAGCACCTCGCCTTCGGCCAGGGCCTCCATTTCTGCGTCGGCGCGCCGCTCGCACGGCTCGAAGCGCGCCTGGCGCTCGAAGCGCTGCTCCGGCATCTCCCGGGGCTCCGGCTCGTGCCAGGGCAGAACCCGGGCTTCCTGAGGAGCGTCACCGTCCGGAGGCACGAGAGCCTCGAAGTCGCGTGGGACCTCAAGGCTCCCTAGAACCGCCGGTTTGTCTCAGGGGAGCAACTGGATGTCATCGACGTAGAGCGTGCCCTGGTCTCCGCCGGACTGGTCCTGAAGGTAGAACTCCTTCAGCGTGCCAGTGCTCAGGCCCAGGGTGCTGAACGGAATGACGATCCGCTGCCAGGTGCCTGGCTGGATGGCGTGGCCTAGCGCCTGGTCCAGGCGACGCTCCCCAAGGACGTTCGGCCCATCGCGGAACAGCACCCGCGCGATCTGCCCGCCGGAGGTGCCTCCGTGTACCCAGAGCGAGAGGGACTTGTAACGGCTCAGGTCCACTCCCGTGTTGGCGTTGAAGAAGAGAGCCGACCAGCTGTCCAGCTCGACGGAGATGGCGGACGCACCCGCGTGGACGAGCCCCTGCGAGTACAGGTTGTGCGTCGCCCAGCTCCAGTCATCGAACCCGGCACCGAGTCCCTCGGCGTAGAGGGAGAAGGGAGGCGTGGTCGGAGGAGGCGGCGGTGGCGGCGGTGCGCCGGAGCGCACCAGCCGGATGTCATCGAAGTACACAGTGGCCTGATTCGTGCCCGTGTTGTCCTGGAGGTAGATGTCTCGCACCGTCCCCGTGGGCAAGCCCACCGCGCTGAGCGGTACGACGACCTGCTGCCACGTCCCCGCCAGGATGGGATGGCCCAACACCGCGTCCAGCCGCACCGAGCCCTGCAGCTGCGATCCGTTGAAGAAATCCAACCGCACGCCTTGGCCGCCGGTGGTGCCGCCGTGTACCCACAGCTCGATGGCCGAGTACTGGCTGGCATCGAGGCCCGAGGTGTGGTGCAGAAAGAGGCCACCCCAGCCATCGAGCTCGGCGGAGAGGGATGTCAGGCCACTGTGTACCACGGCGCGATTTCCGAGGTCGTGCGTGGCCCAGCTCCAGTCCGTGAAGCCATCACCCATGCCATCTTCATAGACAACCGTATTGCCTTGGGTGCCTCCCGGCAGTCCATCCATCAGCGCTACACCCTCGGCGACGGTGACAACATCGACATTCTTCGTCTGGATGTAATCGAGGATCGCCTCGAAGTTGCCGAGGTTGACCTCCGTGGACTGGGTGGGCGTACCCGTCACGAACTGGTGGAAGGTAAGGATGATCCAACTGCCGTCGGCGGCCGCGGCGTCGATCCACGTGCGTACGGTGGCCACGCTGACGCCGCTGTGTACGTCATAGGCCCGGAGCTGCAAGACATTGGAGTCCTTGAAGTTCTGGCCACTGTTCACCGTGCGGTGGCTGCCGTAGTACTGCTGGATGGTGGCCAGCACGCTCGCGTTGTAAGCCCCATAGGGCGAGGCGAACGAGGGCACTGCCTGCAACCCGAACTGTGTCTTCAGCCACGCCTGTGAGTCGCGCAGCTCGGCCTCCACCTCCGTGGCCGACAGCGTGGTGAGGTCCCGGTGCGTCATCGTATGGCCGCCGATCTCGTTGCCCTCGGCGATCAGCGTCTGCACCTGCGCCACCGTCACGTAGCCAGCCCAGCCGTTGCGAGTGCCCTCGGTCACCAGGAAGTAGGTGGCGGGAATCCCTCGCGCGTTGAGCGCTGGGCGCGCCACCGTGAACTGAGACGGCCAGCCATCATCCAGCGTAATGCTCACCATGCCTCGCTGGAACGGCGTTGAGGCCCACGCGGGCGCGGCTCCCAGGAACAGCGCCACCACGAGTCCCCCCAGCACTCGATGCCACCCATTCCAGCCGCGCATATGTACTCCTTTACCCGCTGGGCGGTCCCATTGACTGGGCAATCCACCCTTAAGACTAGCACATATGGACAATCCATGGACTCAGGGGGAGTGAGTCGCCTCGGGCCAGGCGGCCAGCTTCTCTTTCTCATAGCGCGTCAGCAACGCGCCGAGCTTGACCGCCGCAGCCGTGATTTCTTCTCGGCGCGAAGCCGGCACCGTCGATGCCACCTCCGGGAAGGGCCCCTTCACCGCGAGCAGGTTATGGGACTCCAGGGGATCCGAGCCCAGGTCGTACAGCTCCCACTGGTCGGCCTCGATGCCACTCGGATCGAAGTAGCGCGCCAGCTTCCACGTGCCGCTGCGCACGCAACGGATGTGGTTGGGCTGACGCACCGGGCCCGGCGCCAGACTCGGCACCTGGGGCACCTTCGTGGAGGCGGGCAGGTCACTGCTCGCGCCCGTGCGCAGCACCTCCACCACCTTGCAGAAGAAGGCGTAGGCCTCCAGGTTCTGCTCGGAGTGGGGGTCACCATCCGCCGGCAGCGGCGCGGTGATCTCGTCGTCCGTGGCGAAGAGCACACCTTCGCGCTCCGCGCCATCCGGCTCGCGCACGACGCTGTCGTCACCCCGCACCACCGGGCTCAGGTCGACGCCCACGAACGGGGGCACGACCCGGTGCAGGCGCAACTCCTCGCGGGCCTGCTCCAGCGCCTTCCCCTGGACCCCGAACATCCCGAGCAGGGTGGGCACCATGTCGACGTGGCTCGTCAGCGCGTCCACCTGGCGAGGCAGCAGGTCCGAGTTGAAGTAGGGGTGGCGGAAGACCACCGGCACATGCAGCGCCTCCTGATAGGCCGCGTGCCACTTCTCCATCATCAGGCCGTGGACACCGCCGTACTCGCCATGGTCCGACATGAAGACGACCAGGGTGTCCTCATGCAGGCCCACCTCCTCGAGCGTCTCGAGCACCCGGGCGATGTGCTTGTCCACGACCTGGTGCAGGTAGGCGTAGTACTGCACGAAGGCGGCGACGGAGGCCTCCGGATCCTCGGTGAGCTGGAAGGGGATGTTGGAGGCGAGCGTGAAGCCGAGCGCGGCGGCTTCGGGGTTCGCGACCGAGGTGCCACTGGCCTGGAGCTGCCGCACCGCGCCCAGCCCCGTCTTCGAGGCGAGCGCGAGCCCCATCTTGTAGGCGTAGTCCTCCTGGCAGGCCGGCTTGTCGGGCCCGAGCGCGCGAGCCGCAGGCGGGGGCGCCTTGGCGCAGTTGGCGTCCATGCCGTCTGGGTTGAGCGGGAACTGGAAGGTGCCGCCCGAGGGCTTCGTCGACAGCGTCCCCTGGCTGGGGATGTGCAGCGGCCCCACCGGCTTGGCGTCGGGATCGACCGCGCGCGGCAAGGCCGGATAGGTGGCGATGTCGTGGGGGTTGGCGAAGGACACCACCGCCATCCAGGGAGCCTGCTCGGCAGCGGGCGCCGGCTTGCGTGGGTCTGCCCAGGTGGCGTTGGCGTTGGCTCGGTCAACCTCGAGGGCCAGCGCCTTGCGCCGCAGGAAGGTGCAGGCCAGATCGGCGCAGCCATAGTCCCGGTAGAAGCCCAGGTTGTTGGGGCTGGAACCGTGCGGCTCGGGGTAGCTCAGCTCCCAGTCCTCGAAGCCATAGCGCTCCAGTGAGTGCTCCGGCGGATTGGAGACGTGCCACTTGCCGAAGTAGTGCGTGCGGAACCCCGCGGCGCGAAACCAGTGGCCCAGGGTGGGGATGCCGTCCGGCTTCAGCCAGGGGAAGGCCGCGGCATCGCCACTCTTGAAGATGCCATCGGTCTGGGTGACTCCCGTCCGCGTGCCGTACTGGCCCGTCATGATGGCCGTGCGGCTGGGGATGCACGCAGAGGAGGCGATGGTGTGGTTGCGCAACACGACGCCGTGCCGCTGCATCTTCACGAAGCCAGGGAACAGCGAGGCATAGGGGTTGTTCGCGCTCAGGGACTGGAACCCGAGCAACTCCTTGAGGGGCTCGGCGAAGCCGCCCTCCGAGCCGTAGGGAAACCGAGGGAAGCGCATCTGGTCGACCATGATGACCAGCAAGTTGCGCGGAGGCGACGGCGGCTTCTGACGGCTCATAGGTCAGTGACTCCTAGGTAGGTGTATCGATCCTCTCAGGAGCCCGGACACAAGGCGACCGCGAAGTCCCTGTCCAGGGCGACCGCTTTGAACAGAGGGCGTGTGGCGCACTCCGAAGCCCGCCACGTAGGGAGGCACCTTGACGGATACCTCGGAAGCCCGACGTCCCGAGTCGGAGGGAGGGGCACGGATCTTCCTGTGCCCGGATCAGTGGGAGCATTGAACTCAGAGTGAAAACGGGGCTGTAATGGTGGCGTCGACGCACACAAAGGCCCTCTCTTCGATGAAACGACTGCTCCTTCACACCACCCTGCTCTTCTCGGTCGTGCTGACCGCGGCTGCGTGCGGTGACTCACCCCCTGGCGAGCCCGACAGTGGCATCGATGCGGGCACCCAGGATTCTGGCACTCCCGGCGGTGACTCGGACGCGGGCTCCTCGGATGGCGGCTCCTCCGACAGCGGCACGGACCCTGGCGTCCCAGATGGAGGCTCCTCCGATAGCGGCACGGACCCAGGCAATCCGGATGGTGGCTCCCCCGACGGCGGCACGGACCCAGGCACTCCGGATGGCGGCGCTCCCGACAGCGGCACGAACCCGGGCACCCCGGATGGGGGCGCTCCCGATGGAGGCAATGGAGGGGGCACCGATGCGGGTACCCAGCCCCTGCCCACGGACCCTGCTGATCCGAACAACGCCTCGAAGGACACCGACTGCGATGGGCTGAGCGACAAGGTCGAGTTCGAGACGGACCGTGGAGACAACAGGAAGACCCACCCTGGCGTGGCGGACACCGACGGTGACGGACTCCTGGATGGGCTCGAGCTGGGCATCGCCACCCCGGTGGCGGGCACCAGCTGCGTCCTCCCACCGGACGCCGACCCCCTGTTGAAGACGAGCCCCGTCCGCGCGGACACGGACGGCGATGGCCTGAAGGATGGCCTGGAAGACGCGAACCGGAACGGTCGGGTGGATCCAGGTGAGACCCACCCGCTGCGCCTGGACACCGACTGTGACGGCCTGATCGACGGCCCAAGCAGCGGGAGCACGCAGGGAGAGGACGAGAACGCCAACGGCACTCCGGAGCCCTCCGAGACCGACCCTCTCGAGTTCGACACCGACGGGGATGCTCTCTCGGACGGCGTGGAGCAGGGCGTCACCGTCAACGCGGAGCCGGCCCACTGCACTGGAATCTTCATCCCGGATGCGGACCCCAACACCACCACGGACCCGACGAACCCGGACTCGGACTCGGATGGGGTGAGCGACGGCACCGAGGACAGCAACCAGAATGGCAGGGTGGACCCGGGCGAGATGGATCCCCAGGTCCCGGACGCATCAGGGCCGGTCGGCCAGGTGTGCCCCACCAATCAGCTGCGCCCCGTCTCCTTCCAGTCGCCAGAGGGGCTGGACCTCAAGCTGGCGCTACCGCCCTCCTTCACGGAGGTCACCCCCATCCAGATGAACAACGAGGCGAAGGGCCTGGTGGGCTACGACAACACCTCCCATGTCACCTTCCTCGCCATCCATCGCGCCGCGCCGATGGGCTCCATGGATCCACTCGGCGATGAGGAGGCGCTGCGGCCCGCCATTGCCTCCCAGGGCGCGCTGTTCAACCGCACCGCCCAGCTCTTCACCACCTGGGACGGCTTCCCCGCCGTGCAGGCCTTCTACGATCAGGTCGGCTCGACCACGGACCTCAAGCGCCGCACCGATGCGCTCGTGGACGCGCTGGCGCCAGGCAGCACCGGCCGGCTCAGCCCGCCCGCCTCCGGCTACACCGGCAACTTCCGGCTCCAGGCGCTGTTCGTCCACCGCTCCGACCAGAGCGTGGTGGTGCTCATCGCGGTGGCGCCCCTGCAGAACGTGACGGGGCCCAATCACAGCACCCCGGCGGTCTTCTCCGCCAAGGATCTGTCGGCGGGCTCCGCGCTGGCTCAGTTCGGCGAGCCCACCCGGGTGGCGTGTGAGCGCTTCCAGCTCTCTCCGTCGAACAAGGTGGACTTCCTCTTCGTCGTGGACGACAGCGGCTCGATGATGACCTCGCAGCTGTCCCTGGCCGCCAGCGCTCAGGCCGCGGTGGATGCGCTCAACGCCTCCTCGCTGGACTGGCGGATGGCCATGGTCACCTCCAACTACCACTTCGGGACCCAGGCCAACTCGGGCAGGTTGCGGCGCTTCACCCGCAACGTGAACAAGGTGAGAGCCTGGCTCACGGAAGGCAGCACCTGCCAGGGCAATGTCTGCACTGGCGTACCCACCACTCCCGCGCCGGCCACCTGCCCCGCCGATACCAGCGAGGGCGCCAATGGCGGCTGCTGGCTCGGCATCAACGGCAGTGGCTCAGAGGGGATCCTCGGCGCGGCCCGTAAAGCCATCGACGACCTCACGCCAGGCTCCAGTCCAGGCACCGAGGTGGACCACCTGGCGCGCCAGGACGCCAAGCTCGTAGTGGTGCTGCTCGGAGATGCGGACGACCAGACGATCAGCTACGGCGCAACGCAGACCAACTGTGGCTCCGGAGGCACCCAGGACAGGGCTGGCTCAAGCTGCGAGTCCGTCCAGAACTTCGTGAGGTTCTTCGGCGACAAGGCCAACCCCACCCTGGTGCCCACCAACAAGACGTCGAAGCACATCACCGTACACGGCATCGTCTGCCCTTCCGGCAGCTTCTGCGGATGTACCGAGGGCTCGGGCTGCAATGCGACCAACGCCTCCCGCGAGTTCAACCCGCAGCCGATGAATGGGTTGTCCCAGCAGCGTCACAGCGTGGTGGTCAACGTCTCGGGCGGAGTGCTCGGCTCCATCCTCGACGTC
This sequence comes from Hyalangium ruber, assembly GCF_034259325.1. NCBI lineage: Bacteria > Pseudomonadati > Myxococcota > Myxococcia > Myxococcales > Archangiaceae > Hyalangium > Hyalangium rubrum. The sequence goes on from NZ_JAXIVS010000022.1 coordinate 127,117, forward strand.
AACTCCATCATCGCCTCGATGGAGGTGATCATCGACAACGTCATCGGTAGTTCGGGCTACCCGATGAGCAACCCCCCCATCGGCGCCTCCATCAAGGTGGCCATGGATAGCGTGAGCGACCCCTCGGCGTGTACCGCCCATGACATTCCACGCAGCACGATCAACGGCTTCGACTTCGACGGGCAGGCGCGGACCCTCTCGCTGTTCGGCGCCTGCCGCCCAGCGAGCGAGGCCAGCCAGGGAGCGGTGTCCTTCCGGTACTGGGTGGACACGCAGGAAGACCCGAACGGTATCGCTCCCTGCGCGGAGGATCCGCGCTACTCCCCGACGGAGCCGGACCACTGCGCCGGCCTCTTGTGGGGCTGCAACGCCACGGGAGACCAGTGTGTCTGCATGCCCGACTGCGGCGGAGCGTGTGGCACGGGCACGCGGTGTGCCCTGAGCACCTGCACCTGCGAGCCGATCGGCGGCTGAGGCGAGGCGCAGGCGACGGAAAACAAAACACCGGCCTCCCTTTCGGGAGTGCCGGTGCGGGAACCTCTCCCTCCGAGTCGACGGGCTCAGGTCTCGTAGCCGGTCTGCTCGAAGACGATGACCTTCTTTGACTGGGGGAAGAGGATGACGAAGAGGCGGAACCAGCCGTCGGCACCGGCCGCCACCGGGTACTCGTGGTAGCGCGTCGCCACCTGCACGTTCTCCGTGCCATTGCCGTAGGTCGCGAGGATCTGCGCGTGCAGGGGATCGAACTCCGAGTACAGGTAGGCCCGGGCCTGCGAGTAGCTGAGCGCGATGGCGTCATCGGCCGCGTATTGGCTGTACTCCTGCAGCGCCATCACCGCCGCGTCCGCATGGGTGAGCGTCGGCGGGCTCGTGTACGGCCACGCGAAGTCGAAGCGGCGCAGCGAGCCCTCGGTCCAGTGATGCACGTCGTTGCCCGCCTCCAGCGTCGCCTCGAGCTGGGCGGTGATGCTCTGCTCCGACAGGGCCAGCTCGACGCCAGACGTGTCCGAGACAGGCGACGGCGTGGGGCACGCGCCGCTCAGGCACGTGGTCTGCAACCGGAACTGCTTGCCCGAGCCGCTGCCCGAGCTCACCACCACCAGGTACTCACCCGCCGTCAGGGGCACCTCGTCGATCTTGCTCAGGTCGCCATAGCCGTAGTTGTCGTCCTGCTTGTACGGCTGGATGCCGTAGCTGCCGCTGGCGCTGCGGGGCCCGTACACCATCAGGCCGGTGTCCAGGTTCATGGAGCTGCCCCCATGCGTCACCTCGAAGCGAGCCGTGATGGAGCCCGGCACCGTGACCTTGAAGGAGTAGAACTGGGGGTTCTGCGTGAAGTACGTCTGCACCGAGCCGCCCAGGTTCACCGGCCCCAGGTACGTGGTGCTGTCATAGATGTTGCCGCTGGTCGACGGGGGCGGCACGTACAGCACTGCCTGCTTCTGCTGCCCCAGCGCCTCCGCCGGCTTGTCGCCCGACGGCACGTTTCCACAGGCGACCAGTACGGCCACCGGAAGCACGTTCCACACCTTCATCAGCTCGCGACGCATCGTTTCCGCCCTTCGGAATGGGATTGGGCGGCCGTCGTGCCACGCTGAATCCAGCAATTCAAGCAACAACGGTGAAAACTGATCCACGGCGGGTGGAGGCCCCCCTGCTCCCACAGGGGGGCCTCTCCGAGCGTGGCCGAGCCTACTTCGTGAAGGAGATGGGGCCGTTCGAGAGCGTGCTGTTGCCCGCGCCGTCGATGGCGCGCACGCGCCAGGTGTGCGCGCCGGTCCCCAGTCCGGTGATCGAGGTCTGCTCGGTGCCCACGCCGTACACCTCGAACTCCCAGAACGAGTACCCGTAGGCCGTCCCGCGCTGGATTCCGCGCATCCGCACGTAGCGCCCGGCGCCGTTCAGGCCACCGAGGTCATCGATGCCGCCGTTGCCGTTGGCCTCGGTGTAGAGCGGCTGCCAGCCGTTGACGCCATCCAGCGAGGTCTCGATGACATACTGGCGGCCATACGCGGTCTCCCAGTTGAGGACGACGCGCTTGATGGCATAGATGGCGCCGAGATCGACCTGGAACCACTGGGTGTCGGGGTTGCCGACGGTCAAGGAGCTGCCCCAGCGCGTGGTGAGGTTTCCATCCACCGAGTCAGCGGGAGGCCGGCCCTCGGAGGAGCTGGCGGAGGCATCGCGCCCGCGTGCGAGGTTGACGCTCGCGCCACCCTCATAGGGCCGCCCCGTAATGGCCGGCGTGCGGTCGGCTCCATCCACGACGAGGACATACCGAGAGAGGCCGGCGCCCACGTCGCTCGACTGCTCCCAGACGAACGTCGTCGAGGCACCGGGCGCCGAAGTGCCCGCCGCCGGGAAGAGCGCGGAGAACGCCGTGGGCGGCGTGGTGTCGTTGAGCGTGAACGTGAACGTGGCCGAGGTGGTGACGCCGCCAGCCCAATTGGTCGCCCGGACGAACCAGGTGTGCTGGCCGTTGGCGAGCGGCGTGGTGAGCGTCACGGAGGTGCCCTTGGTCGTCGCCACCGGAACGGGGTTGCCGTCCAGGAACACCTGGTAGCGCTGGATGCCCGTCTGCGCATCGCTGCTCGCCGTCCACGTGAACGCGGGGCGGGCCCCGGTCATCGTCGTCCCCTGCGCCGGAGTCAGCAGGTTGAAGGCCGCCGGCGGGGTGGAGTCCGTGAGGCCGAAGCCCTGGATGCCCACACCGTACTGGAAGAGCGGGTTGCCGTAGATCGGCTGGATGGGCAGACCCGCGGCGATCCGCGAGCGGATCGTGGCGCGCTCGGCCTCGGTGGCACCCAGGTCGAACGGCAGGTCCCACCGCTCCAGTTGGTTGTTCTCCACGTCGGTGCCGATCTGGTCCATCGAGCGCGGCAGCTGCCACGGGAGCCGGCCGGTCGGCAGCACGTCACCGAACAGCACATCCGCCACCGCCACACCGCCCATGTCTCCCGGCCGGTAGGCGATCATCAGCGCGTTGCTCTGCGGCACCACGTTGGTGAGGATGTAGGGCCGCGGCATGATCATCACCGTCGTCGTCGGGATGTTCTGCGACTTGAAGCCGGTGATGACGCTGTACTGGTTGCTCCACTTCGGGTCGTGTGCCGCGCCGATCGGATCGCCCGGCAGGTAGGGCTTCTCCTTGTCCCACTCGGTGCCGTGCGTGAAGTAGCTCTCGCCCACCACCACGATGGCCGCGTCCGGCCGGACTCCCGCGGGTGCGGCGTCCTTGTAGACGGTGATGCCCTCCGCCTCGGCCCGCTGCTTGACGGCCTGGTAGATGGTCAGGTCACCGAACTCGGTGCCATGGAAGTCCGAGCGCCAGGTGACCATGCACGACGGATCATCGGCGCGCGGGCCGGCGATGACGAGCTTGGAACCAGCCGGCAGGCGGATGGGCAGCGCGCCATCGTTCTTGAGCAGGGTCATCGCCTGCTGCGCGGCCCGGCGGGCCAGGGCCTTGTTCTCGCTCGTGTGCCACGCGGCGGTGCCCGCGGGGCCCAGACGATACGGATCCTCGAAGACGCCCATCCGGAACTTCAGCTCGATGATGCGGCGAGCGGCCTGGTCGATGCGCGCCGCGCTGACCTCGGTCTCGAAGCTGGCCATCTGCCCGGGGTTGGCGCCGCCCATGACGTCGGAGCCCGCGTTCGCCGAGCGAGACCACGCCCCCGACGGGAGCCAGTCGGAGCAGATGACACCGGTGTAGCCCATCTGGTTGCGCAGGTAGTTGAGGATGCCCGGGTTGTCACCCGCGCCCCACCCCTCCGGCCCGAGCAGCCAGCTGCCCGCGTAGCCGGGCATGATGCCGCTGGTGCCGGCTTCGATCGCCGCGTGCCACGGACGCATGTGGTAGTGGATCGTCGTGCCATCGTAGGTGATGCCGCCCTCACCGCCGGCGCCCTGGCCCGGCCAGTGCTTGGTGGTGACCCAGATGGAGTGCGGGTTGACCTCGGGGCCGCCCTGCAGGCCGGCGATGAGGGCGCGCGTGAGGCCCGCGGCGAGATCGGCGTCCTCGCCGCTGCCCTCCTGGATGCGCGGATAGAGCACCTTGGTGCCCACCTCGGCCAGCGGCGAGAGCGTGCCGCGGCTGCCCACGGCCAGCTGCTCGCGGCGCTGCATGTCACCCATCTCCCAGGCCGTCTGCAGGTCGCGCGTCGCCGCCAGCGCCGGCTGCGTGGGCCAGCTGGTCTTGAAGCCGTGGATGGAGTCACCCGCGTCGATGTAGGGGATGCCCAGGCGCGTCGCCGACGAGGCGCGCTGGTAGTTGACGATCTCCTCCGGGTTGAGCGGCCCCATGGTGAAGCCCGCCTCGGGGTAGACCTTGGCCTCGTAGAACATCTGCATGGCCTTCTCGTGCAGCGTCATCCGGCCCATGAGATCGTTCACGCGCGTGGCGATCGGGTTGCGCCAGTCCTCATACGGCTCGATGGTGCCGTTCTTGTTGAGGTCGCGCATGCCGTTGATGAGCGCGACCCCGTCCGCGGCCGTCTCGACCACCGGCAGGTAGACGCTGAAGGTCCGCAAGTCCGAGCGGCTGGTGCTGCCGCTCGAGAGCGTGGCGACGACGTACCACTTGTACGTCCAGCGGTCGGGCAGGTCCTGCGTGAACGTGTACGAAGTACCCGCAACGGTGGCGACCTCGGTGTAGCGGTCGAGCAGGTTGCCGGGCGCCATCCAGTCGTAGTCGTTGCGGGTCAGGTTGACGAAGAGCTTGTAGTTCGTGGCGCCGGTGACCGCCGCCCAGCTGAGGGTAGGCCGGCGGGTGTTGGTCACCATGGCGCCGTTGGCGGGATTGACCAGCGCGAACGCCCCCGCCACTGGCGGTGGGGCCGGAGCCGTGTAGGGGTCCGGGATGATGGTGCGGTCACGGCCGTCGGGAGGCGTGGTGCCCGTGGAGTAGATCTCCACCTTCCACTCCGCGTCCTGCACCGCCAGCGCGGTGACCGACTGCCCCCGCAGGGTGGTGCCCGAGGGCGTGAGCACCGCCAGGCGGATGTCCGTGTTGGGCTGCGTCGGAGAGAACTGGTTCTTCGACAGCGTGATGGTGGTGTTGGGCGGGAACGTCAGCAGGTAGGTGAAGGGGCCCGGCGGGTTGCGCACGGACGGCGTGGCGAAGCCTTCCTCCGGCGTCGGCGTGACGTTCAGGGGCGTTGGGGAGACGTTGATCTTCGCGTAGGCCATCTCCGGGAACATGAGCTTGACGACCTGATTGGTCGTCTGCGGCGGCGGGTTCGTCGGTCCGCTGCCGGGCGCGTACACCTCGAAGGACCACAGCGAATAGCCGTAGCCGGTGCCGCGCTCGGTGCCGCGCACCCGCACATAGCGGGCGCTGCCCGTCACCGTGATTTCACGGCGGCCCGGCGCGCCATCGGTGATGGTGGGGGCGAGGCTCGTCCAGGTGGAGTCGTTGGTGGAGCCTTCGATGGTGTACGTCTTTCCGTAGGCGCCCTCCCAGTCGAGCACCACCTTGCCGAGCGCGTAGGTCGCGCCCAGGTCGACCCGGATCCACTGCGGATCCGCGGCGAGCGAGGACCAGCGGGTCGTGGAGTCCCCATCCACCGCGTACCCCGCCGCCAGATGGGGAGCATTGACCTCGACGCTCGAGGCCGTGGCCGGCCTGGCCCTGGCGAGATCTCCGGTCGGTGTCGTGCCGCCGCTGCCGTAGACCGCGAACTCGTACAGGGAATAGCCGTACCCGGTGCCCCGGAGCTGCCCGAGGATGCGGACATAGCGGCCGGTGCCGGACACGGTCAGGTCATCGACTCCGCCGTCTCCGTTCGTCACCGGCAGCACGTTGGTCCAGTTCGTGGCGTTGCTGGACACCTGCACTGTGTAGTTCCTTCCGTAGGCCGCCTCCCACGAGAGGACCACACGGCTGATGGTCGTGCTCTGTCCGAGGTCGACGTAGATCCACTCATTGTCGGTGGCGAGGCTCGCCCATCGCGTCACGCCATCGCCGTCGACCGCAGCAGTTCCCCCGAAGGGGCCTTCCGTCGACGAGACCACGACCGGCTTGTTGAGGGCGAGGTTCGTGCCCGTCTGGGCCTGCGCGGCCAGCGGCCAGGCCACGATCATGCCGAAGAGCGCGAGCGTCGCGCAGCACCGTACCAACCGCCACCAGTCCCCTGGCGCGGCATGGGAAGACACAGTCGTCACGTTCATAAATGTTGGGAGAAGCGCTGGAGTGAGAGGGATTGCGAAAGGGAACGCGAGCGCCCCTCCGACGAGCCTTGTCGGAGGGGTGCTCGAGCGGTACGGCTCACTTCAGGTCGAGATAGTCGACCGAGTAGATCCACCCATTCGGATGCGTCACGCCGGTCAGGCAGAGCGTGCCGGTGCCACTGGCGGAGACGGGCGCGGAGATGTTCACCAGGTTCGGGGTGCTCCACCCACCGCTCGCCGTGCCAAGCGTCAGCGTACACAGCGTGGTGTTGTTGAACTTCAACTGCGCCTGGCCATTGGGGTACGGCGCGCCCACGTGAGCCGTCACGGAGGTGAGGCCCGTCATGTTGACGTTGCTCCAGCAGAGGGTGTCGCCGCCCTCGAAGCCGACGACCTTGCCACCACTGTCACCGCCGGCCTCGGCCCAGCAGCCGTTCATCGTGGCGCTCTCCGCCTCCAGGCGCTTGGGCGTCCCGCCAACGGGCGGAGGCGTGTCACCCCCGGTCGCGACGCACTGGCCCCAGGTGCCGCAGGTCGTCCCCGTGCGGCAGGTGCCACACGTGCCACCACAGCCATCACCGCCACACGACTTGCCCGTGCAGTCCGGCTGGCAAGCGTTGGCCGCCGTGCCGATGTACATGTTGTCGATGTACACCTGCGTGCCGTTGTACTGAGCCGAGCCGTTGTTCCCCAGGTCGATCTCGAACTTGTAGTTGCCCGTGGTGGTCGGGGTGAAGTTCGGCGCGGTGCAGGTCGTCCACCCCGTGCCAACGTTGCAGTTGAAGGTCGTGAGGACGGTCCACGGCGTCTGCGCCTGCACGATGCTGATGGGCACCGTACGGGCCGCGCTCGCCTTCAGGTCCACCTTCCACTTGTACTGGGTGCCAGCCTGCAGCGGGAAGCCCTCCTGCCGCACCTGCACGTTCCAGCCCTGCGTGCCACCGTTGTCGATGCGCACCCACTGCACGTAGCCACGCGTCCCGCCCTCGTTGATGATGTCGGTGAGCCCCGAGCCACCCTCGAAGAACAGATCGCTGCGGTGGTAGGTGTAGTCCTCGTTGAAGCCGCAGTTGCGGATGATGTTGTCCGGCGTCCCGTTCCCGTCCCCATCCTGGCAGGCGGCCGAGGCCGGCTTCGCGTAGCCCGAGTCGCGGTGGAACCAACGCACGTAGTCCACCTCGAGCTTGGCCTTGTCACCGTGGTTCGCCCAGTCGATGTTGATGCACGTGGACGGCGTCTCCTGGCACTTGCCGCTCACGCACGCCGCGCCGTTGGCGCACTGCGCGCTGGAGGTGCAGGCGCGGTTGGACCAGCCCAGGCAGCCCAGCTCCCCGCCCACCGCGTTGTTGAGGATGAGGTACATGGGCTGGCGGAACTCGGTCGCGTTGTCGCCCGTCGTGAAGGTGGCGACGGGTGCTCCGCCGTTCTGCGGCAGGTTGTCGATGTAGATCTTGAAGCCCGTCTCGTCCCACAGGAAGCCCCACGTGTGCCACTGGCGGTAGTCGATGGTGCGGCCGCCCCACTTCGCGCGCGCGCCGCCCACGTCCCCGTCACACTTGGCGTCTCCGCCGTTGGGCCAGTCACTGCAGGCGTTCGGGTGCCAGCCTCCGGGACTCGCCGCCAGCTCGCCCGCCTCGGGCAGCTCGCGCCACAGCGTGTTGAAGCCCATGGCCTCGTTCTGCGGGAAGAGGGCCGGGTTCTCCTTGATCTGGGAGTACTCCATGATGTCGATCTCGCCATTCATGGGCCAACCCGCGCTGTCGTCGCGGCCACCATTCGTGATGGCACCGTTGGCACCCAGCAGCCAGATCGCCGGCCACATGCCGTTCGGCGCCTGCGCCCCGGCGGGCAGCTCCGCGAAGGGCATCCGCGCCCGGAACTCGATGTAGCCGTAGCGGAACTCCACCTTCTCGTCGCTGCTGATGCGGCCCGAGGTGTACTTCATGCCGTTGGCCGGCGCGTTCGCCGTGCCGTTGAACGGCGCGCACTCGTCGTGGTCCCAGACCCCGTTCTGGTTCTGGTCACTCAAGCAATAGCCACCGGAACAGGTGCCGCGCGCCCCGCATTGGCTGGTGGCCGTACATTGCTGCCAGACTACGCAGTCCAGGGGCTCCTGCCGCGCCCGGAGGGTCAACTTCCCGCTCTCGACACAATAGTTCCAGTCGTTCGCGTGGTTGGGACACTCGCGGTTCGTATAGGCCTGCTGCTCGTAGTTGACCCCCAGGTTCTCCTTGGTCCAGAAGCTGGTGTTGAGGAAGGACTTCGGCTGGCCTCCATTGAGAGCGCCTCCAAAGTCGTCCTCCCAAGTGAGGGAGTAGCGCTGGCCTCCAATGCTCACCGTGGCGGCCGCGGTCTCGAGCCCTTCCTCCACGGAGGTACAGGAAGCGGCTTCAGGGGCCGATTCGGGGGGTTCCTCCACAGCGCATCCAGCGCCCAGCAAACCGAGCGCCCACACCCCGAACCCCAACAAGGGAGACTTCCAGCCCTGCCAGCTTCGTTTCATGTGGCTAAACCTTTCCAGCCTAGATTTAAAATTGGAATTTGCCGCAATTCACCCCCAGTGAGCTTAAGCTAAAATTCGAGTAAAAGCTCTAATTTTTGCAAGCGCTTTCAGGATCACACAAGCCTCTACTGTGGGCGTGGCATGGAGCTTCGCGGGCTTAGGGCCACCCCTTTCAAGGTGTTGCGTAGTGGCTCTCTGAGAGGAGAGGGTCCGGGAGAGCAGCCGATAGCCGACTGAGGCGTGCCGAGCCAGGGCCGAGGCCATCTTCTCGGGAGGTGCTCCC